>NZ_JBQCVL010000002.1:127215-234471 GCF_051958425.1 Neisseria sp. P0013.S005
TTGGCTGGGGAGGAAGGATTCGAACCTTCGCATGCTGGAATCAAAATCCAGTGTCTTAACCGCTTGACGACTCCCCAACTTACTAAATCATATGAAACAGCGGATGAATATCTAACCCTTCCACACAATACGCTTCATATGATTGAGAAACCTGTTGGTAAATTGTATTTGCTTCTTGATGAGATGCACTTGCTATAAACAAACAAGCTCCAGAACCGGTCATTAATGTATAACCATATTGGGATAACTCAACATAAGCCTTCCAAACTTCAGGATATTCCTGAAACACAACCGCCTGCATATCATTTTGAAACGGCTGTAATGATTGGAAAGTCGGCATTATGCTGGGTTTGGAATCCCGTGTCAAGCCTTCATGTGCAAAAATTTTAGCTGTTGCCACATGAACAGGGGGCTTAACGATAACATACCATTGTTTAGGGACATCAATTTCAGCCAGCTTCTCACCTACGCCTTTGGCCAAAGCACTTCTTCCAAAAATAAAAAAAGGAACATCCGCACCAAGACTTACACCTAAATCAATCAGTTGCTGCCTACTCAAACCGCATTGCCACCATTGGTTTAAAACCATTAAAACTGTGGCCGCATCAGAGCTGCCGCCGCCCAATCCGCCTCCGGTCGGAATCACTTTATCCAACCAAATTTCAACGCCGTGCGGCACGCTTGCATATGGCAGCAATAATTTAGCCGCCCGATAAGTCAAGTCCTGTTTGGGATCAAGCCCTTCGACCGGCGTATGCAGAATAATCTGCCCATCAGTACGCATTTTCAGATGAACGGTATCGTATAAGCCGATCAAACAGAAAATACTTTCCAAATTATGATAACCATCGCTCCTGCGGCCGGTAATCCTCAAATCCAAATTTAATTTGGCCGGCGCAGGAAAGGCTTGAGTTCCCTCTGAAACAGACATGGCTTCCTCTATTTGCGTGCTGCGCATCGGGTTTGTCCATTCTTATCCAAAGAGTGGTTTACCGTGTCGAACACCAAGCGGATATTAAACTTGGCATTCTCAAGTTGAAGCGTTTTGGGCTGTCCTGAACTATTTAAAGTACGCGATATTGTCCAGTCAAACTGCTCCAGACGGCCATCAGGCAGGATTTTGTATGGCGCATTGGCAACGCGTTTACCATCAGCCCAAATATGCAGATATTGAACCGGCAAAGCAAAGCCCAAAAGCTGTCTGCTCAATTCCTCAGCTGTTTCCGCCTGATAAACCTTACCCTTACTGTCTACCGCCAATACGCCTTCACTGTCTTGACACAGCTGGCCTACGGTATTGCCCAACGGTGTATTCACATCAATGGTTTGAACCGCGTTCTGATAAGTCCAGTCGAAATTGGCATAAGAGCCTTTGCCTTCCACTTTGACAGCCAATCGACCATCCGCACTAAAATCCTGCACCTGCTCTGCTGCTTGCCAACTGTTTTGCTGAGGTAAATTTGGCTGTGCACAGGCAGCCAAAAGCAATAAGGCTGCAACCGATGATAATTGTTTTAAATTCATGGATATTCCTTCATAGGCCGTCTGAAATCAAACGCTTTTCAGACGGCCTTTTGGTTTTATTTGTGTTTTTGAGGATGCGGTTTGCTGGACGTTATACCGAATTTGGACATTGTCTCTTTTAATACTCGGAGATTGCTTCCGCGTTTCAAGCCGTCATTCCAGATTTCTTTGGCCTTATCTTGGTCGCCAAGCGTCCATAGGACTTCGCCCAAATGCGCGGCGACTTCGGCTTCAGGTTCTTTTTCGTAGGCATATTGGATATATGGAAGCGCCATTTGCGCATCGCCTTTAAGATAATAAGCCCAGCCTACACTATCATTAATTGCTGCGCTTTCCGGATCCATTTGATAGGCCGTCTGAACCATTTCGAATGCCTCCTTCAAATCCTTGCCGTTGGACAACAAGGTATAGCCCAAAGCATTCCAACCGTGCGGATTATCCGGATACAGCTCTACCACACGGCGCAAATCGGCAATTGCCTTGCCTGGCTGATTCAGCTTCTCATACACCATCGAACGCTGATACAGCACATTGGCAAGCAGCTCGGGAGAAGCTTGGGTTTTCAAGGATTTTTCGGTGGAATTTACCAAGCTGTTCAAAGCGTTCAACGATTCTTGAAGATTAGTATTTTTAGACAATACAAACAAAGCCGTATTCAGCAAATCACTGGCTTCAAAATAACGTCCTCTTTGCTCGGGCATTTTTTGTGCGCGTTGCACCAAAGCCCAAGCCTCTTTATGGTTGCCCTGTTTGGCTTCGATAGAAGCGGCCAAAATGGTTTTATCAAATGTATAAGCCGTTGCCGTTACCTTATCCAGCCATTGTTTGGCTTTGGCAAAATCCTCGGCATCATTGTAAGAAACCGCACCAATCAACGCCGCACGGCTGCGCTGCTCCTCCGTACCGGCTTTATAAGCCTTTTCCAGATAGCTATTTACGGCAGAAATATTTTCCGTCTTGCTGGCTGACAATAAGGCGGCCTGAATATACAAATCAGGGTTTGGATTTTCTTCCAACAAAGTCTTCAAGCGCTTGAATGCATTATCATTTTGACCATGAGCGATCAAATTGGCGATGTCCAATTCCTGCCAAATCGGAGATAAGGTTTTGGTGTCTGTCTCTTTGAAGAAGCCGTCCAGAATATCAGGATGCCGTTGCGCCATCAGCCGCAGGGTAACAAAAGTCGGCGGCAAAATTTCGTTGTCCAACTTGGCCAAGCGCTGCAATGCCGCAATGGCGTGTTTGTGTTGACCGTCTTTTGCACTAAAAATTGCATCCGCAATCGCCGCTTCCGGGAAATCTTTATAATTCAGTGCTGTCTTATGCACCTGTTTGACCGCATCGCTGGTCAGATTCGGCTGTTGTGCTGCGGTTTGTGCCAAAAGCAGGAACACGCGCTTTTGCTCGTCTTCACTACCGCCGGCAATTACCTTGTCCAATCCGCTCAAATTCTTATCGGCTTTGCCCAGTAGCAAATTGCGCAACCAAGTCATACGCTTTTGAGTTTCACCAGGCTCCGGCTCGATTTCGCGCCATTTTTGGTAAATGGCTTCAGCCTGTTCAAAGGCGTTTAAAGAAACCGCCATCTCCAAAGCGCGTTCGGCCACTTCGGGAGATTTGGTGCGATGCAACGTCAAAATATAAGTAAACAAAGCAGAAGCCGCATCGCCCTTTTGCAGGGCCAGTTCTGAATTTAACAAGGTGAAAACCTGCGAGGTGCGGTTTTGTATACCCAACAGACGTATCCGTTCCTGCTCGCGCTCTTCGGGAGAAAAATGGTCGGCACGGCTTTTCTTTTTAATAATCTTAGCCGATTCAAAAACTGCATTTGAATCGCCGGGTGCGGCAAAAGTTTGTGTAACAAACAACATCATTACAGCCGCAGCTGCTACTCGAATACGGGATGGGGAAAACAACATAACTATCCTTTTTGAGAACCTGCCGACATTTTCAGACGGCCTAAGCACTTGCAAAACAGACGCAAAGCTTTATTTATCATTCAGGCATAACTGTAACACACGCACCCTATTTTGTTGACACGGTAACCGTAAACCTTGTGTAATCCTCATCTGCATAAAACGATCAGCGCCAAAAATGAATACCGACCACCTTACCCATTTCCTAACTCAAGCTTCACGCTTCAGCAGCCGTATGCAAGCAGAACGCAATCAATTAGTTACCGCCCAAACGGCCAAAGAAGCAGCCGTTTTGGTCGGCATTGTCTTGCATGAAGGAGCGTGGCAAATTTTACTGACCAAAAGGGCCGAGACCTTAAGGCAGCACACCGGACAAATCGCCTTTGCCGGCGGCCGCAAAGATGCCCAAGACGACAGCCTAACGGCAACGGCGTTAAGAGAAGCTGATGAAGAAACCGCCATTCCGATTACCGCATGGCAGACTTTTGCGCCACTACCTTTTTATGACACGCCTTCTGGCTACCGTGTTACGCCTGTTCCGGCAGTTTGCACACAACCCGTCAACCCCAAAGCCAATCCCGATGAAGTAGCTAAAATTTTTTATCTGCCTTTGGATTTTGCCTTAAACCTACAAAACTACACATTCCGTCAGCTTCATCACAACAATCAAACCCTCGCCCTCCCCGCCCTGCCTTTCCGACACTACGACATCTGGGGGCTGACAGCAATCATTCTATATGGACTGGCTGAACGTTATCAGCAATATTGCCAAGCTTTTAAATAAGGCAAGGCCGTCTGAAAAAATAGGAAAGAATGGTTTCTGATTTTCTTATGGTGTTTGGTTATATACCTACCACAACAAAATAAGTTATAGCGGCAAACACAAAACAGGAGCAGAAAATTTCAAAATAAACGATTGGAAAATAGTGTAACGATATAAAAATTCATTTTTTCACAAATAAATTGTGCTCTCTTCATTTTTCAGACGGCCTTTGCCTGCGTATAATATCGGTCTGATTTACAATTCAAACGAGCTTAGCCCAGCCATGACCGAATCCATCCGCCTGCCCGCTTCTACACTCAAGCCTTCCACCGTTGCCCTGCCCGGTTCCAAAAGCATCAGCAACCGCACGCTGCTCTTAGCCGCACTCTCCGACAACGTTTGCGAAATCCATTCTTTGCTCAAATCCGACGATACCGACCGAATGCTTGAAGCACTCGATAAACTCGGCGTACAAATTAAATCTTTACCTGAAGGCCGTCTGAAAGTTCATGGCACCGGCGGCCGCTTTCCCAACCCAACCGCCGATTTGTTTTTAGGCAACGCCGGTACGGCATTCCGCCCTTTGACTGCCGCGCTTGCCGTTTTGGGCGGCGACTATCATCTGCATGGCGTACCGCGTATGCACGAACGCCCCATCGGCGATTTAGTGGACGCGTTGCGCATTGCCGGCGCGGACGTACAATATTTGGGCAATGAAAACTATCCGCCGCTTCAGATCGGCAAACGTCAAGACAACGGCGAGCGCGTTATTCCGATCAAAGGCAATGTTTCCAGCCAATTCCTGACCGCCCTGCTGATGGCTTTGCCTTTGACCGGACAAGCTTTTGAAATCCACATGGTAGGCGAGTTGATTTCCAAACCTTATATCGACATCACGCTCAAGCTGATGGCGCAGTTTGGTGTGGAGATCATCAATGAAGACTACCGTGTATTTAAAATCCCAGCCGATGCCAAATATCATGCGCCCGAACATTTATATGTAGAAGGTGATGCCTCCAGCGCGTCTTATTTCTTGGGTGCAGGCCTGATTGCGGGTACACCCATCCGCGTAACCGGTATCGGCGCACACAGCATTCAAGGCGACGTTGCCTTTGCGCGTGAATTGGAGAAAATCGGTGCGGATGTCATTTGGGGCGAAAATTTTGTTGAAATTTCCCGTCCTGCCGATCGCAAGATTCAGGCTTTTGATTTGGATGCCAACCATATTCCAGACGCGGCCATGACCTTGGCCATCGTCGCACTAGCTACTAAGCAACCATGCACACTGCGCAATATCGGCTCATGGCGCGTTAAAGAAACCGACCGTATCGCCGCCATGGCAACCGAACTGCGCAAACTGGGTGCAGAAGCCATCGAAGAAGCCGAAGCCATCCATATTACGCCGCCCGAAACACTTATCCCCGATGCCGTCATCGATACTTACGACGACCACCGCATGGCCATGTGTTTCTCACTGGCTTCGCTTTTGGGCGTCCCCGTCATCATCAACGACCCGAAATGTACGCATAAAACTTTCCCCGACTATTTCCAAGTTTTTGCATCATTAACCAACTGATTGATTATTCAAAGTTTCAGACGGCCTGTTGCATACAAAAAACACAGGCCGTCTGAAAAATAAAAATAAAACTATACTTTTTCTTAATTTATGCGATAATAGCTAAATAAATTCTTAGCGATTCATATTTCCTTTCGGAGAGAAAACATGTCAGACGAAAAAAGCAAAGCCTTAGCCGCCGCCCTTGCCCAAATCGAAAAAAACTTCGGCAAAGGCTCCATCATGAAAATGGACGGCAGCCAACAGGAAGAAAACCTTGATGTTATTTCCACCGGCTCCCTCGGCGTGGACTTGGCACTCGGCGTTGGCGGCCTGCCCCGCGGCCGCGTGGTTGAAATTTTCGGCCCGGAATCCTCCGGTAAAACCACACTCTGTCTCGAAGCCATTGCCCAATGCCAAAAAAATGGCGGCATCTGCGCATTCATCGATGCCGAGCATGCTTTTGACCCGATTTACGCCCGCAAACTCGGTGTAAAAGTCGAAGAACTCTATCTCTCCCAACCGGATACCGGCGAACAGGCATTGGAAATCTGCGATACATTGGTACGCTCAGGCGGTATCGATATGGTTGTTGTCGACTCCGTAGCCGCACTTGTACCTAAAGCCGAGATCGAAGGCGAAATGGGCGACAGCCACGTCGGCTTGCAAGCCCGCCTAATGAGCCAAGCCCTGCGCAAACTGACCGGCCACATCAAACGCACCAATACATTGGTTGTTTTCATCAACCAAATCCGTATGAAAATCGGCGTGATGTTCGGCAGCCCTGAAACTACGACCGGCGGTAACGCGCTCAAATTCTATGCCTCCGTCCGCCTCGACATCCGCCGTACCGGTCAGATTAAAAAAGGCGATGACGTTATTGGTAACGAAACCAAAGTCAAAGTCATCAAAAACAAAGTTGCGCCTCCATTCCGTCAAGCCGAATTCGATATTCTTTACGGCGAAGGCATCAGCTGGGAAGGCGAATTGATCGACTTGGGTGTCAAACATGACATCGTTGAGAAATCCGGTGCATGGTACAGCTACAACGGCGCAAAAATCGGCCAAGGTAAAGACAATGTACGCGTTTGGTTGAAAGAAAACCCTGATATCGCCAACGAAATCGATGCCAAAATCCGTGCAGCAGTCGGTATCAATATGGATATCACCGAAGGCAAATTGGACGATACCGACGGCGAACGTCCTGAGGAATAAGTCTGTTTGAAATTAAAGGTTAAATAAGCCAAATAAAGGCCGTCTGAAATCCGACCATTAATCGGATTCAGACGGCCTTTTATTCAATACTGCTTAAAGCCCTAATGCCTGAGCGTGAAACTCAATATGCGAATCGATAAAGCTGGCAATAAAGAAATAGTCATGCCCATAGCCCGGGCGTACTTTATATTGGATATTGAAACCTTTTTCACGTGCGGAGCGGACAAACGCTTCCGGTTGCAGGACGTCAGGATACAAAGCATCTTCACTGCCGACATCAATCAAAACAGGTAATTTATGCGAGGCCGTCTGAAGCAGCTCTGTACTGTCATAGCGTTTCCATGTTTCCACGTTTTGGCCCAAATAAGCTGAAAATGCCTGCCTGCCGCCTTCCGTATCGATAGGATGACATAAAGGCGCAAAGGCAGAAACCGCAGCATATCGGCCGGGATGCTTCAAAGCCAACTGCAGCGCACCATGCCCGCCCATGCTGAAACCTGCAATGCTGCGCTCTTTCGTTACCGGGAAATTATGCTCAATCAAATCAGGCAATTCTTGGCTGATATGGCTTTCCATTTGATAATGCTGCGCCCAAGGTGCTTTAGTTGCGTTAACATAAAATCCGGCACCCTGTCCAAGATAATGTTCCTCGCTGTCGGCAACATGCTGACCGCGTGGCGAGGTATCCGGAAAAACCACAATAATATTCCATTGCGCCGCAAAACGCTGGATTCCGCTTTGCCGAACCAATTCAGAACCATCACTATTTAAGCCGGAAAGAAAATATAAAACAGGCGCAGGATAACCTTTTAAGACTTGTGGCGGCAGATAGACATCAAATACCATGTCCGTCCGGCAGGTTTGAGAAAAATGGCGGTACCGTTCCTGATGCCCGTTAAACATCTTTCTGCGTTCCAGCAAATGCAATTCTGAATTTTTCATTTTATTCCTTGTGAGGAAACAGCAATAAGCAGAATGTTAGCGCAAAACCTGTCCATCGTGTTGTTGCCCCATCTTTATTAGGGCAACCAAATCTGCTTTAAACAAGACTTACCAATCATGCGAAATCATTACGCCGACGGCATTTAAAATCTATACACAATCTCTGTGGATAAATCTGTTGATAAGCTTTGGGTAATCGTAAAATTTTCTTTAGGAACAAACCAAGTCTTAGATTGACTAAAATTTAATCAAATAAAATATAATAAAATCAAATAGTTATATTTATAAGATTTTACTATAATCATACAGTAAAAATTTATAGGTAAAACAAGGTTATGCGGCTTTGTGCATAAATTAGGGTTGACATCCCTAAAAATCGCCCCGAATCAAAAGCTCTGTGAAACAACAGCCGATTTCATCAGATGCCATTCAAAAAACACGCGGCCATACATTTTGCGTTACAATACGCACTTATTTTTAAGAAAGAAAAATATGCCATGAAAGCCTCCCAGTTCTTCATTTCTACCCTTAAAGAAGCCCCTGCCGAAGCCGCACTTGCCAGCCACAAGCTGATGATTCGTGCCGGCTTGATCAAAGCCAACGCATCCGGTCTTTATACTTGGATGCCGATGGGCCTGCGTGTATTGCGCAAAGTTGAAAATATCGTGCGCGAAGAAATGGCCCGCGCGGGTAGCGTGGAGCTGCTGATGCCTGTGGTACAACCTGCCGAGCTGTGGCAGGAATCCGGCCGCTGGGAGTTTTACGGTAAAGAACTGCTGCGCCTGAAAGACCGCCACGACCGCGATTTCTGCATGGGTCCGACTTGTGAAGAAGTGATTGCCGACATTGTGCGCAAAGAAGTCAACAGCTACAAACAACTGCCGAAAAACTTTTACCACATCCAAACCAAATTCCGCGATGAAGTGCGTCCGCGCTTTGGTGTGATGCGCGCGCGCGAGTTTGTCATGAAAGACGCTTATTCCTTCCATGCCGACTATGCCTCGCTTCAGACGACCTATCAAGATATGTACGACGCTTACTGCCGTATCTTCACCCGTTTGGGTTTGGAATTCCGTCCTGTTGCCGCGGATACCGGCAGCATCGGCGGTACCGGCTCTCACGAATTCCAAGTATTGGCTGAAAGCGGCGAAGACGTTATTGCATATAGCGACACTTCCGATTACGCCGCCAATATCGAATTGGCACCGACTTTGCCGCTTAAAGGCGAACGCGCTGCTGCTCAGGCCGAGTTGACCAAAGTACATACGCCAAATGTCAAAACCATTGAGTCTTTAGTTGAATTCCTCAATATTCCAGTTGAACAAACCCTCAAATCCATCGTGGTTGAGGGCGAGAACGAAGGCGAACTCGTCCTGCTGCTGTTACGTGGCGACCATGAATTTAACGATATCAAGGCAGAAAAACTGGCCGGCGTGAAATCGCCACTGACAATGGCAAGCCCTGCCGCAATTGTTGAACAGTTCGGCGCAAACGGCGGCTCTCTCGGCCCTGTCAACTTCAAAGGTAAAGTCTATGCTGATTTTGCCACCGAAAAAGGTGTAGACTGGGTGATTGGCGCGAACGAAGACGACTACCACTATACCGGCTTCAACTTCGGCCGCGATGCTGCCGAGCCTGAATTTGTCGATTTACGCAATGTCATCGAAGGCGACATCAGCCCCGACGAACAAGGCCGTCTGAAACTGGCGCGCGGTATTGAAGTCGGCCATGTCTTCCAATTACGCGACAAATATACCCAAGCCATGAATGTCAGCTTCTTGGATAATAACGGCAAATCCCAAATCATGGAAATGGGCTGCTACGGTATCGGTATTACCCGCGTTGTGGCCGCCGCCATCGAGCAAAACAACGACGAAAAAGGCATTGTTTGGACCAAAGCAATGGCGCCGTTTGAAGTCGTGATTGTACCGATGAACTACAAAAAATCTGAATCCGTACGTGAAGCCGCTGACAAAATCTATGCCGAGCTTTTGGCTGCCGGTGCGGATGTATTGTTGGATGACCGCGACGAACGTGCAGGCGTATTGCTGAATGACTCCGAGCTGTTGGGTATTCCTCACCGCATCGTAATCGGCGATCGCGCCTTAAAAGAAGGCAATGTCGAATATGCCGAGCGCCGTGACAATCAAGCTCAAGCCGTTGCGGTATCAGAAGTTGTCGCCAAGGTTCTGACTGCATTGAACGCTTAAGTCTTTTCAATCATGAAAAGGCCGTCTGAAACTGATTATTTCGTTTCAGACGGCCTTTTTCTGTTTTAATAAATAATGTTTTTTCCGTAACTCTCTAATATTTCTTTGATTTTCAAAATGGTTTCTTTAGGCGGCGGATGTACGCCTTTTAATTTGTATTCATCGCCACACAAAGCCCATTTGTGGGCGCCCAATTCGTGATACGGCAAAAGCTCGACCATTTCGACATTCTCCATATCACCGATAAACTCGCCCAATAAATGCGCTGAACGCTCATCATCGGTATAACCGGGAACAACCACATAACGCACCCGTGTCGGCTGATTGCGTTCGGCAAGATAGCGCGCAAATTTCAGCGTTTTGGTATTTGGGATACCGACAAGCACTTTATGAATTTCAGGATCGATTTGTTTTAAGTCGAGCATGACCAAATTGGTATGATCGAGCAAATCATCCAAAATCGAGTCATAGTGCAAAGCATAGCCATTGCTGTCGAGACAGGTATGGATATCGTGTTCCCGACAGGCCGTAAACCAATCGCGTACAAACTCATATTGCAATAACGGCTCGCCGCCGGTTGCCGTTACGCCTCCGCCTGTCGCACGCAGATAATGACGATAGGTCATTATCTGCTTCATCACGGTTGCCACATCCAATTCCTGCGCCTGTTCGGTATGGAGATCCCATGTGTCGCGATTATGGCAATACAGGCAACGCATTAGGCAACCTTGCAAAAAGAGCACGTAGCGCAAACCCGGACCATCGACAGCACCACAAGATTCAATCGAATGAATAATGCCTTTGCCGTTATAATGACGGTGGCCAAGGTCTTTCAGTTCCGGCTCGGGGGTAATGGCAAAAGTCGTGGACATAGTGTTCGGCTCAAAAATATTTTTGCTTATATGGATTGTACGATAATAAAGGCCGTCTGAACATTTCAGACGGCCTTGGAGCTTTGTTTCAAAACAAACCAAATGCAAATTTAGCTTCCGGTTTGTTTTTCCCCCGAATTACATGGTTTCTGTGAATGTACGGGTAATCACGTCAAGCTGTTGTTCACGGGTCAACGAGTTGAAGCGAACCGCATAACCGGACACACGAATGGTCAACTGCGGATATTTCTCCGGATGGTGCATCGCATCTTCCAAAGTCTCGCGATTCAATACGTTGACGTTCAAGTGTTGACCGCCTTCCAAAATACCGTCTTCATGGTGGAAATAACCGTCCATCAGACCGGCAAGGTTGCGTTCGCGAGAATGCTCATCTTTACCCAACGCGCCTGGAATAATGGAGAAGGTATAGGAAATACCGTCTTTAGCAAACTCAAATGGCAGTTTGGCTACGGAAGTCAATGAAGCGACTGCACCGTTGACGTCACGGCCGTGCATTGGGTTTGCACCCGGACCAAACGGAGCACCTGCACGGCGGCCGTCTGGAGTATTACCGGTTTTCTTACCGTAAACGACGTTGGAAGTAATGGTCAGTACGGACTGAGTCGGAGTAGCGTTGCGGTAAGTTTTGTGGGTTGCCACTTTTTTCATGAAGCGTTCTACCAAGTCGCAGGCGATGTCGTCCACGCGGTCGTCGTTGTTACCGAATTGTGGGTATTCGCCTTCGATTTCGAAGTCAACAGCAATACCGTTTTCATCGCGAATTGGTTTCACTTTGGCGTACTTAATGGCGGACAATGAGTCGGCAGCCACAGACAAACCGGCGATACCGCATGCCATCGTACGTTTCACGTCACGGTCATGCAACGCCATCAACGCGGCTTCGTAGCTGTATTTGTCGTGCATGTAGTGAATAATGTTCAGCGCGGTAACGTATTGGGTTGCCAACCAATCCATGAATTTGTCCATGCGCTCAAAGACAGTGTCATAGTCCAAAACTTCGTCCATAATCGGCTCGGTTTTCGGACCAACTTGCTCTTTAGATTTTTCATCCACGCCGCCGTTGATTGCGTACAGCAGAGTTTTTGCCAAGTTGGCACGTGCGCCGAAGAACTGCATTTGTTTGCCGACCACCATCGGGCTGACGCAGCAGGCAATGGCGTAGTCGTCGCTATTAAAGTCAGGACGCATCAAGTCGTCGTTTTCGTATTGGATAGACGAAGTGTCGATGGATACTTTGGCGCAGTACTCTTTAAATCCTTGCGGCAGTTGTTCAGACCACAATACAGTGATGTTTGGCTCAGGAGATGGACCCATGTTGTACAAGGTGTGCAGCACGCGGAAGTTGGTGCGCGTTACCAAGGTACGGCCATCCAAGCCCATACCGCCGATGGATTCGGTTGCCCAAATCGGGTCGCCGGAGAAGAGTTGGTCGTATTCGGGCGTACGCAGGAAACGGACCATACGCAGTTTCATCACCAAGTGGTCGATAAATTCTTGCGCTTGGGTTTCGGTAATCACACCGTTTTTCAGGTCGCGTTCGATATAAATATCCAAGAACGAAGACACACGGCCGAAGGACATCGCTGCGCCGTTTTGAGATTTAACGGCGGCAAGGTAGGCAAAGTAAGTCCATTGGATGGCTTCTTGTGCATTTTTTGCAGGGCCGGAAATGTCGTAGCCGTAAGAAGCCGCCATTTCTTTCATTTGACCCAAGGCTTTGTATTGTTCGTTGATTTCTTCACGACGGCGGATCACTTCTTCCAAGTCCACACCGTTTTCCAAATCGGCTTGCAGTGAATTGAACTGGTTAAGTTTGTCTTTCATCAAGAAGTCGATACCGTACAATGCAACACGACGGTAGTCACCAATAATACGGCCACGGCCATAAGCATCCGGCAGACCGGTAATCACGCCTGATTTACGGCAACGGCGGATGTCAGGAGTGTAAACGTCAAACACGCCTTGGTTATGGGTTTTGCGGTATTTAGTGAAAATTTCGCTGACTTCAGGGTTCAACTCAACGTTGTACACTTTGCACGCGTCTTGCACCATTTTCAAACCGCCAAACGGCATGATAGAGCGTTTCAAAGGCTCGTCTGTTTGCAGGCCGACGATGGTTTCCAAATTTTTGTCGATATAGCCTGGAGCATGACTGGTAATACCGGAGACGATTTGCGCGTCGATTTTGTACGGCTCGTGCGTACGGTTTTCTACTTTAATGCCTTCCAATACGTCTGCCCACAGTTTAGTTGTGGCTTCGGTTGCTGGTGCCAAGAAAGAAGCATCGCCTTCATAAGGCGTGTAGTTTTTCTGAATAAAATCGCGAACATCTACGTTGGTTTCCCAGTTGCCACCAGTAAAACCTTCCCAAGCGGCTGGACGTTGCTGAACATCATTTGACATATCAAGCTCCTAATTTTATTGAAAATATAGACCGTAAATTTTCTGAAAGGATAGCACTAATACCCTTCCATTTACAGGAGTTTTCTTGAAATAAAATTACAGACTAGCCTTTTCTTGACTTACATCAATGAGAATAATTGTTACTTGGCACTACATCTCGGTTTCCAAACACTCGCGTTTAAAAACGGCGTAGAATACGAAATTAAGCCCTGAAGACAGACATCCTTCAGGGCTGAATTTTTATTGCATTTCATATAAAAGGCCGTCTGAAACATTCAGACGGCCTTTTATTCACTTAATCAATTAAGCAAACGGGTGGTGCAAAACGATGGTTTCTTCACGGTCAGGACCAGTTGAAACAATGGCTACAGGTGCACCGCACACTTCTTCAATACGTTTCAGATAAGCTTTAGCGTTTTCAGGCAGCTTGTCATATTCTTTCACGCCGAAAGTCGACTCGCTCCAACCCGGCATGGTTTCGTAAATCGGTTTGCAGGTTTCTACCGCATCGGAGCCGCAAGGCAGAATGTCGGTTTTGCTGCCATCAGGCAATTCATAACCTACGCAGATATTGATGTTCTCAATACCGTCCATTACGTCCAGCTTGGTGATGCACATGCCGGAAATGCCGTTAACTTGAATAGAGCGTTTCAAAGCAGCAGCGTCAAACCAGCCACAACGACGCGCACGACCGGTTACAGAACCGAATTCATGGCCGCGTTCAGCCAAACCTGCACCCACTTCGTCAAACAATTCAGTCGGGAATGGACCGGAACCCACGCGGGTTGTATAGGCTTTAACGATACCCAAAACATAATCCAGCATTTGCGGACCTACGCCTGCACCGGCAGAAGCGGCACCAGCCAAGCAGTTGGAGGAAGTTACAAACGGATAAGTACCGTAGTCGATATCCAGCAACGTACCTTGCGCACCTTCAAACAACAGGCTTTCGCCTTTGCGGTTTTTCTCGTTCAAAACACGGGAAACATCGGTAATCATCGGCGTAATGCGCGGCGCAACTTTTTCAATGACCGCCATCACATCTTCAACTTTTACCGGCTCGGCATTGTGCAGGTGTTGCAACTGAACATTGTAATAAGCCAAAACGGCTTCCAGTTTTCCAACCAGTTTTTCAGGGTGCAACAAGTCCACCACACGAATCGCGCGACGGGCAACTTTATCTTCATAGGCTGGGCCGATGCCGCGACCGGTTGTACCAATTTTGCTTTTACCGCGGGAAGCTTCGCGTGCTTGGTCAAGTGCAATGTGGTAAGGCAGAATCAATGGGCAGGTTGGCGCAATTTTCAGACGGCCTTCAACGTTTTTCACACCGGCGGCGTTCAATTCGTCGATTTCGCCCAACAATGCTTCAGGAGAAACGACAACGCCTGAGCCGATGAAGCAGTCCAAAGTCTCATGCAAAATGCCGCTTGGAATCAGGCGCAAAATGGTTTTTTTGCCACCGACGACCAAAGTATGGCCGGCATTGTGGCCGCCTTGGAAACGTACTACACCGCTGGTTTCTTCCGCCAGCCAGTCAACAATCTTACCTTTGCCTTCATCACCCCATTGGGCACCGATTACGACAACATTTTTAGCCATAGCCATCTAACCTTATTTCAGATACAAAATTTCAAAATAAAACTCAATCGTTCAAAGCGATTACTTTCCAAACGCCGTCTACCTGTTTCAGACGGCCTGTAACCTCTTCCGAACCGTTATAGCCGATACCGTAATCGATAACGACACATTGTCCTTGTTCGCGCAAAGCATCTACCGCTTCTTGAGCCGCAGGCATGTCTTTTACATCGACAGCCACCACGGATTCCCGTCCGATAGCAGGAAGGCGGCCGATAAAGCTGCGCAAATCAAAACTGAATCCGGCCGCAGGGCGTGCGCGTCCGAAGTATCCGCCCAATCCGTCATAACGGCCGCCGCGTGCCACAGCATCATGACGGTTTGAACCATAAGCCGCGTAAAGCAAACCGGTATGGTAATTGTCAACGCGCAGTTCCGACAAATCGATATGCACTTTTTGATTTGGGAACGCATCGCATACTGCCTGCAATTCATCCAAAGCCGCACTGACTGCAGACAATTCCGGTAATTTCTCTCTAGCCAAAGTCAGCACTTCACGACCGCCGTACAGTCGTGGTAACAATGAAAACGCTTTTGCCCACATACCGTCGAGTTTCCACTCTTTGACCAACTGGCTGACAGCCTCGGCATCTTTGTCCTGCATCGATGAAAGCAGGGTTGCCGATTGCTGCTCATTCAAATGCGCGGCATTTGCCAAAGCACGGAATACGCCGATATGGCCCAATGAAAGCAAGACCTCGCCCATGTCGGCGATTTTCATGCTTTTCAGCATCAAATCGATCAATTCAATATCCGCTTCAATGCCTTCCAAGCCGTACATTTCCGCACCCGCCTGCAAAGGCTCGCGCATATTGAGCAATCCGTCAGGCCGCGCATGAAGCACCGAACCGGCATAGCATAAACGGTTGATACCTTGATTGGCAGAAAGCAAGTGGGCATCAATACGTGCCACCTGCGGTGTAATATCCGCGCGGATACCGAGTTGACGGCCACTGAGCTGATCAACGACCAAAATGGTTTTCAAAGACAAACCGGCATCGATATGCGTCAATAAGGAATGGCTGTATTCCATCAATGGCGGTTGCACCAATTCATAACCATGCACGCGGAACAAAGCCAATAGCCGCTCACGGGCGCTTTCCAGTTGTCGGGCATTGGTCGGTAACACGTCGGCAACGTGTTCAGGAAGCTGCCAAGACTTCATGAGAATCTACCTCTGTTTTTTTGTAAACATAAAGGGCTGCTTAAATTTAAAACCAAATCAGCCTGACGACTGAAATTTTCCTGAATGCATCAATAGCAAATCTGATGCGGCTTCAACAAAACTGATTTTAAATTTAAACAGCCCCTGAGTAACGGCTTCAAACCGTCGAGTTATTAAAATCAGACTTTACCATATTAAAACGAATTTTGCACCCTGTTTACAGAGAACGTAAAAAAACATTAAAAACAAGGCCGTCTGAAAACCAAATGCATAGCTGCATCATTTTCAGACGGCCTTATTCATGCCTGAACAACCCGACGCTTAACGCCAGTAACGCCACCAAGGCATATCGTCAGATCGCCATTCGTGTTGCAAGAACGGGCTTTGCGGGAAGTTGGTTTCCAAAACGCGGCGTGTATCGGCAGCCAGTTGCGGCTTGTCCAGTTTTTTGTACGCCAGTTCCATCATCGCCAAAGCTTCTTCAACGTAACGGGTATTTTGGTAACGGCTGACGATTTTTTGCGCACGGTTGGCCGCTGCGACATAAGCACCACGTTTCATGTAATAACGCGCCACAGACATCTCGTTACCGCCCAAAGCGTCCACCAGCTTGGCCATACGCTCGGTTGCATCGGCAGCGTATTTGCTGTTTGGATAACGTTGAACCAACTCTGCAAACGCCTGATAAGCATCGCGGTTGGCTTTCGGATCGCGGTCGGACCAGTCTTGGGAAGCCAGCTTGTTCAAGAAAGACTGGTCTTCGTTAAACAGGACCAAACCTTTCAAGTACAGCGCGTAGTCCATATTCGGATGTTGCGGATGATGGCGTTGGAAGCGCGCAATGGCAGCCAAGGCTTTTTCCGGCTCATCGTCTTTATAATAGGCATACGCCGTATCCAACTGGGACTGCTGTGCATAGCGGCCGTTTGGAAAACGGGATTCTAAAATTTCGTATAACTTGACAGCTCGCGTATAATTGTTGCTGTTCAATTCGTCTTGCGCTTCGGCATAAAGCTTTTCCACACTCCAATCTTGAGTAATTTGGGCGTCTTTATCGATTGTGCCTTTATTTGCGCAGGCACTCAGTGCCAAACCTAAAGAAACTACTAAAAGAATTTTTTTCATGCAGAATACTTCCTTTGATAACGAAGCCGATTATAGCGATGATTTAGACTTTCCGTCATCCCCTGAAACAGAAAGTTGTGTTAATTTGACCGTTCCGCTCGAAATGGCAGGCGGAAGGCTGGATGCCGTATTGGCCAAACTCATGCCCGACTACTCGCGCAGCCGCCTGAGTTCGTGGATTAAAGAGGGTGCAGTCATTGTAAACGATAAGCCCGCGCAACCCAAAGATAAAATGATAGGCGGTGAATTGATTGCCGTTACGGTACGTCCGAGCGAAGAAAACCTCGCATTCACGCCAGAACCGATGGATTTGGACATCATTTATGAAGACGATACCGTCATCGTCATCAACAAACCGGCCGGATTGGTCGTCCATCCTGCCGCAGGCAACTGGAGCGGCACCCTGCTCAACGGCCTGTTGGCGCACTGTCCTGAATTAAGCCAAGTGCCGCGTGCGGGCATCGTACACCGTTTGGACAAAGAAACCAGCGGTCTGATGGTGGTCGCCAAAACCTTGCCGGCGCAAAACTCACTGGTTCAACAGCTTCAAGAGCGCACAGTCAAACGCATTTACCGCGCAGTCGCCAACGGCATTGTTCCTTTCGACGGCAAAATTGAAACCCAAATCGGCCGCGATCCGCACAACCGCCTGAAAATGGCAGTTGTTAAATTCGGCGGCAAACCTGCCATTACCCACGTCAAAGTGTTGGAACGTTATCTGGCGCACAGCTACATCGAATGCTCGCTCGAAACCGGCCGCACGCACCAAATCCGCGTTCATATGCGCGAAGCCAACCATCCGCTGGCCGCCGATCCTGTTTACGGCAACCTGCGCCATCCATGCAGCGATGCGGTTAAAGAAGCCATCAAAGCCCTCGGCGCGCGCCAAGCCCTGCATGCCTACCGCTTGAGCTTTGTACACCCGAAAACCGGCGAAACCGTTTCCTTTGAAGCGCCTATGCCTGACGATATGTACCACCTGCTTTCCGTCCTGCGTCTGGAAGCCGGTTTAGATTCGTCCCTAAGCAACGAGGAAGAATGGCAAGAGAAATTCGGCATGGACGATGACGACGATTGGAATGAAGACGACTACGATGTCGAAGTCGTTTATGTAAGGGATTAAACCCATTTTTCAGACGGCCTAAAATATTATCTGAGGCCGTCTGAAATCAATCCGTTCCAATATTTCAGCGATTCAAAGATTATGAAAACCATCACAGAAACCCTAAACCTCACCCCGCAAGGCAAGAATTTTTTGACTGCCGACTGGCCTGCCCCTGCCAATGTCAAAACGCTTATTACCACGCGCAACGGCGGTGTCAGCGAAGGCGTGTACCGCAGCCTGAATGTCGGTTCGCACGTCGGCGACAATCTGGAAGCCGTACTCCGCAACCGCGAAATCGTACAGGAACAAGTCGGCCTGCCCGTTGCCTACCTTAATCAAATCCACAGCACCATCGTTGTGAATGCCGCAGAAGCATTAGGTAATACGCCTGATGCCGATGCTTCGGTTGATACGACGGGTACGGTTGCCTGCGCCTCAATGACTGCCGATTGCCTGCCTGTCTTATTTTGCGACAAAGCAGGTACAGTTGTTGCGGCGGCTCATGCAGGTTGGCGCGGTTTGGCCTGTGGCGTTTTGCAAAATACCATTGCGGCAATGAATGTCGAGCCACTGGAAATCATGGCCTATCTCGCCCCTGCCATCAGCCCTGATGCGTTTGAGGTGGGGCAAGATGTATTTGATGCGTTTTGCACCCCCATGCCGGAAGCTGTCGATGCGTTTGAAGACATCGGCGGCGGCAAATACCTTGCCAACATTTACGCTTTGGCGCGTATGATTCTGCATCGCGAAGGCGTGAACATGATTTATGGCGGCACCCATTGCACTGTCTTGGAACGCGATACTTTCTTCTCCTACCGCCGTGACGGACAAACCGGCCGCATGGTCAGCCTGATTTGGTTGGAAAAATAAGATTTGCACCATCAAAGACAAGGCCGTCTGAAAGACTTTCCGTTTACGGTTTCAGACGGCCTAAACATTATTCGTTATAATCCGACGATACCGTAACCGGTTTCAACGAAGGAATATCCAATGAAAAAAATCCTATTGCCTGCACTCGCCCTATTGCTTGCCTCTTGCGGTTTCCACCTAAAAGGCACAGGCGTGACTTCGCAGCCGCTGCCTTATCAAAACTGGCATGTAGAAGGCGGAGCCGTCATGCAAAAAGCGCTGGAAAATGCCTTACGCCGTGCCGACGGTCATCCGGTTAGCGAAGCCGAATCACAAATCACCCTGCGCGTTGTCGACTTTCAAAAACGCCGCGACATCTATACCATCACCCGCGCCGCCGCAATCAACGAATACCTGCTGGCCATGACCATCAAAGCCCAAGCCTTCCGCAATGGCGAGCCGGTTGGCGAACCGATGGAAGTTAAGGTTCACCGCACCATGGACTACGCCGACAGCGAAGTCTTGGGCAAACAGGAAGAGGAAGAAACCATTTGGTCTGAAATGCGCATCGACGCCGCAGATCAAATCGTCCGCCGCCTGACTTTCCTGAAAGCGCAATAATGGCTGCCGCGCCCATTGAGAGCCTGCGCCCCGATACGCCGCTCCAACCGTTGTACATTATTCACGGCGAAGAGGATTTGTTGCGCATCGAGGCTTTGGATACGCTGCGCGCAGCCGCAAAAAAACAAGGCTATCTCAACCGCGAAGTCTATACCGCCGAAAACAATTTTGACTGGAACGAGCTGTTGCAAAGTGCCGGCAGCGCAGGTTTGTTTGCCGATTTAAAACTGCTGGAAATCCACATCCCCAACGGCAAGCCCGGCAAAAACGGAGGTGATGCCCTGCAAACCTTCGCCGAACGCCTGCCCGAAGATACGGTTACGCTCATCCTCCTGCCTAAGCTTGAAAAAGCGCAAATCCAGTCCAAATGGTTTTCCGCATTGGCAGGCAAAGGCATCGTCTTAGAAGCCAAAGCCGTTGCGCCATATGCTTTGCCGCAATGGATACAGGGCCGCCTGAAACAGCAGGGTTTGGATATCGAACCTGAAGCACTCGCCCTTTTTGCCGAGCGCGTCGAAGGCAATCTTTTGGCCGCCCGTCAGGAAATCGAAAAACTCGCCCTGCTCCATCCCCAAGGCCATTTAATCAATATTGCCGACGCAGAAGCCGCAGTTGCCACTGTCGCCCGCTTCGACGTATTCCAACTGGCAGGCGCATGGATGAAAGGCGATGCCCTGCGCGTTTCCCGTTTGCTGGACGGTTTGGAAGAAGAAGGCGAAGAGCCGGTTTTGCTGTTGTGGGCGGTTGCCGAAGACATCCGCACCCTAATCCGCCTCACTGCCGCACTCAAGCAAGGCCAAAACATCCAAAGCCTGCGCAACAGCCTGCGCTTATGGAGTGACAAGCAGACCCTTGCACCGATGGCTGCCAAACGCATTTCCATCAACCGCCTGCTCGACGCGCTCAAAACCTGCGCCAAAATCGACCGTATCATCAAAGGCGCGGAAGAAGGCGATGCATGGACCGAGTTCAAACAGCTCGTTACCTCGCTGGCCGCTTGAAACCGTTGCCACGCGTCAAGAAACTTGCACGCAATACGCCCCAAAAACAGAAAATACTGTAAAATAGCGTAAACTCAAATTCAGGCCGTCTGAACCTCGCATTTCAGACGGCCTCTTCCAGCAAAAAACAAGGAAACACCAACCATATGGATAATAAAACCAAACTTCGCATCGGTGGTCTGGCCCTACTGACCACTGCCGTATTAAGCCTCATCATCGTTCTGATCGTCGATTCATGGCCGCTGGCCATCCTGTTAGCCGTTATCATCGTGGCTGCTGCCGCAGGCGGTTTCGTTTGGACTTCACGCCGTCAGCAACGCCAATTCCTCGAGCGCCTGAAAAAATTCGACATCGATCCGGAAAAAGGCCGTATCAACGAAGCCAACCTGCGCCGTATGTACCACAGCGGCGGTCAACATCAAAAAGACGCGATTACCTTGGTTTGCCTGTCACAAAAATGTTCCGTTGACGAAGCGCACGCCATCTTCAAAAAACGTCCGACCCGTCAGGAAATGAACCAAATGGCTGCCCAACAGGCACGCGGTCAAAAACGTCCACATCGCTAATCCCGACAGTAACAGGCCGTCTGAACATCCTATCCCGTTTCAGACGGCCTGTTTTTATTTCCATCAAACCCATTTCCGTTTCCATCACATTATGACCCGTCTTCCCACCGCCCCACTCAAACGCCGCCTCGCCGCACTGGTTTACGAGCTTCTACTGACCGGCGCCGTTACCAGCATTGCCGCCCTTGCAGCCGGTATTGTCGCCATCTTTCTCAATCCCGTTTCCATACGCCTGTCCATGCTGACAACCTGTCTGATTCTGTTCTACGCATGGTGGCTCTACTTTCGCGCCAACTGGCACAAAAAAGGCCAAACCCTCGCCATGCAGACATGGAAAATCGGCTTAGCCGATAAAAACGATACCCAGCCGCCCCTGCCGCAGCTGCGCCTGCGCTTTATTTGGGCCAGCATTTTTATTGTCTTCATTCCCCTGTTTGCCTACGCCGGATTGCGTCATCTGCTCAATATACCGCCCAAAGGCGCATTCGGCGCCGCGCTCTTTTGGCTCATCCTGCCATGGGGCTTCGCCCTGTTCCATCCCGACCGCCAGTTCCTCTACGACTTCTTGGCTGGAACAAGGCTGGTGGATTTAAATCAGAAGAAAACAAACGAATAAAATCCAAAAGCGGCTCAAGCTCTAAATAAAATAAAGGCCGTCTGAAACTCAAGATAAGTTTCAGACGGCCTTTAATCATAACATCAAGCAATAATTATTCTTGCCAACGTTTGAACACCAGCGAAGTATTGACACCGCCAAAAGCAAAGTTATTGCTGACCACATAATCGGTTTGAATCTCGCGTCCGCCCGTTTGGATGTAATCCACCTTGCCGCAACGCGGATCGATGTTTTCCAAATTGACGGTCGGCGCAAACCAGCCGTTGTTCATCATTTCGATGGTAAACCAGGCTTCCAATGCACCGCACGCGCCGAGTGTATGGCCGAAATAGCTTTTTTGCGAACTCATGGGCACAAAACCAAACACTGCCTCAGTCGCCAATGTTTCGGCAATATCGCCTTTTTCGGTCGCCGTACCGTGACCGCTGACATAGCCGACTTTATCAGGCGTAATACCGGCGTCTTTCAACGCAAGCTCCATACATTTTTGCATGGTCTCTTTTTGCGGTTGGGTAACGTGGCTGCCGTCGCTGTTGGCACCATAGCCGACAAGTTCGGCATAGATTTTCGCACCGCGCGCACGAGCGTGTTCCAATTCTTCCAATACGAATATGCCTGCGCCTTCACCGATGACCAAGCCGTCTCGAGCGTTGTCGTAAGGGCGCGGTGTCAGCTCAGGTTCGCCGTTGCGGCGGCTGGCGGCATAGAGTGAATCGAAAACATACACTTCGGACGGACAAAATTCTTCGCCGCCGCCCGCCAGCATCATGTCTATCATGCCGTATTTGATGGCTTCGTAGGCATAACCAATGCCTTGGCTGCCGGACGAACACGCGCTCGATGTCGGGATGATGCGCCCTTTCAATCCGAAAAAGATGCCGATATTGGCGGCAGTCGTATGCGGCATCATGCGCACATAAGTATTGGCGTTAAAATTGCGCGATGTGCCTGTCAGCAAAAGTTCACCCATATCGCCAATGTCTTTAGTACTGCCGACAGACGAACCGCACGCCACGCCCATACGGCCGTCGGTAATGCTTTTATCACCCAGCAAGCCCGCATCCGTCAAAGCTTGTTCCGCCGCATCGACACACAAATGCGACACGCGCCCCATGCTTCTGAGCTGCTTGCGCGTCCAATGTTCGGGAGGAGAATAGCCTTCGATCGGCGCACCCAGCTGCGCTTCCAATTCAGGAAAGCGTTCGCTCCAGTCCATGTATTTGACGGCATTTTTTTCGGCTTTAAAGGCCGTCTGAATACTTTGCCAATCACGGCCGAAGGCGGTAATACCGCCGATACCTGTTACTACGACTCTTCTGGTATTCAACACAAACCTCCGTTCACAGCAATCACTTGGCGCGTAATATACGCCGCTTTTTCATCCATCAAAAAGCGCACCGCATGCGCCACTTCCTCAGGCAATCCCATACGCGCGGCAGGGACGGCCTTTAAGATTTCTTCGACAGGTACGTTCTCATCGATAATATCGGTATCGATGAGGCCCGGCGCTACACAGTTGACAGTGATTTTACGTTTCGCCAGTTCGACCGCCAAGGCCTTTGCCGCGCCGATCAGGCCCGCTTTGGACGCGCTATAATTGACCTGACCGCGGTTGCCCGTCAAACCGGACACCGACGCCATGCACACAATCCGTCCGGCTTTGCGGCGGCGGATCATCGGCATGGTCAAAGGGTGCAATACATTATAAAAACCGTCCAAATTGGTACGCAGTACCAAGTCCCAATCATCATCTGTAAACGCAGGAAACGCATTGTCTCGCGTCAGGCCGGCATTCAGCACCACGCCGTAATATGTGCCGTTTGTCTCAATGTCGGCAGTCAAAATTTCTCGGCAGGCTTCGCGGTCGGACACGTCAAACTGCAACACGTGCGCATTCCTACCCAATGTACGGATTTCTTCCGCAACGACTTCCGCTTCATCACGGCGGCTGCGGCAGTGGACGACAATATCAAAGCCGTCCTGAGCCAAACCAAGCGCGACGGCTTTGCCGATACCGCGATTAGACCCTGTAATTAAAATAGTTTCACTCATACGTTTTCTCACTATATCGACAGGCCGTCTGAATCTTTGTCTTTTCAGACGGCCTTGTAAACGGTTTAAATGATTTGACCGTCTTTCGGACTGTACACATTCAAAGAAGCTTTTGCCAGTAAACCGTCCGGCGGCAACAGATGCTTCACATCCTCCGGCGCATCCGTCCAGCGCAACTCGCAATCAAATACGCCCATACCGCCCAAATCCTGAATGGACACATGCGCCCTAACTTCCAGCTCAGTACCGACAGGCACGGAATCGGCAAACAAATCCAGCTTGCGCGTTCCCAATAAAAAACCCAAACGGACAGGCTCTCCGGCCTTTAAAGCCTCAATGCCTGCAAACGCGCCTATGCCCTGCGCCATCAATTCCATATAAGCCATAGACGGCAACACGCCGTCCTGCAGCAAAATATGCTTGTCGCCAACCGGCACACGGCAAACCGTGTAGTCATCGCCAAATTCTTTCACACAGTCGATAAGCACCATATGTCCGCTGTGCGGAAGCAGCGAAGCCACATCATAAATCGGAGCACTCGGTATTGAAGGCATAAAATGTCATCCGGGAATAAATTACGTTACAATATGCATTATAACAGAGCCTAGCTTTTACTAACCCATTTCATTACAATGTATGAAAATGTAAAACATTGAAAGACATCATGCCTCAAAACGTTTGCCGTTTCAGCTTCAATATCGCCGCATGGCAGGCCTCCTCCAGCAAAATCAGTACGCCGGAGCAATGGCAGGACTGGGCGCAGGGAAAACTCGATACCGCCTCCCTGCCGGAGTACAAACCCGCGCTCTCCTTTTTGCCGCCTATGCAACGCCGCCGCTTGGGGAAAGCGGCGCGCTTGGTTTGTGATGCCGCATGGAATCTGGCCGACCAATATCCTGAAAGCGTACCGGTGTACGTTTCGCACGACGGCGAAAGCAACCGCAGCTTTGAATTGTGGCAAGAGCTTTTGAACACGCATACCGTATCGCCGACCTCATTCGGCCTGTCCGTTCACAACGCGACGATTGGGCAATGGTCGATGTTGCGCAAAGACATGAGCGAACATACCGCGTTGGCCGTTGCCGCCGATTCCTTTGAAACCGCGCTGACCGAGGCATTCGCGCTTTTACAAGACGGCGCACCATCCGTTTTAATAATTGTCGCCGATGATCCTTTGTCTGAAGACTACCCCGTCTTGGCTACACGTGCGCCGTTTGCCTATGCATTGGCACTGGTCATCACCAAAGGCGAAGACTATACCTTAAGCTTGGAAACCACATCCGAAAGGCCGTCTGAAAACCCTAACAATACGACAGTCAAGCCCTATTGGAGCAGCTTGGAATGGGTACGCTTCCTGCTTTCAGACGGCCGACAACACACGCAACACTATGCCGGTAGAAACTGGCACTGGCAGAAAAACGCATGAAGACTTTAGACTATTTTCGTCGCTTTTTTGCCACACTCTTCGGCTTCATCCTCTTCGGCGTTGCAGGCGTATTGTTCAAAATCGCACTTTTGCCCTATACGCTCAAATCGACCAAAGGCGACATCAAACGCCAACTTGAAGCAAGACGCATGATAGGCAAAGTTTGGCGTTTCTTCGTCGGCTACCTGCAATGGTCGGGCGTATTGAGCGTCCGCTTCAACGGCTTGGAAAAACTCGGCAGGCCCGGCCAGCTCATTCTTGCCAACCATCCCTCGCTTTTGGATGTCGTCTTGCTGATCAGCCACTATTCCGAGCCGAACGTACTGGTTAAAAAAGACCTGTTGCACAATCCCAGCATGAAAAGCCAGATTATCGCTTCAGGCTATATCCCCAACGACGAAAGCATGGAAATGCTGGAAGAAATCGACGCCGTGTTCAAAAACGGGCAAAGTTTGCTGATTTTTCCCGAGGGTACGCGCACAGGTTGGGACGGACAGGTTAAAATGCACCGCGGCGCCGTATCGCTCGGTTTGTGCAGCGCATCAGTCATCACGCCCGTGTGCATCAAGATGACGCCGCCCAATTTTAAAAAGGGGCAACCGTGGTACAAAATCCCGCCACAAAAAATTCATTATGAAATTACCGTCGGCGATGACATACTGCCGGAAGAATGGCTGGCAGAAAAACCCCTGCCCATCGCCGCACGCCGTTTAAACGAATACCTGCAAGACTATTTTACAAGGAAAACCACATGAGCAATTTAGAAAACCAAATCAAACAATTAATCATCGACAGCTTGGGCTTGGAAGACATTACCGTTGCCGACATCGGCAGCGAAGATCCGCTTTTCGGCGACGACGGCCTGGGCCTGGATTCGGTTGATGCATTAGAACTTGGTTTGGCCGTACAAAAAACCTTCGGCTTCCAGCTCGACGGTGAAAACGACAACCTGCGCGAAAACTTTGCCAACGTCAAAACTCTGGCCGAGTTCGTCAAGAGCCGCCAAGCATAAGGGAGAGACAAGATGACCGAACAAGAAGTACGCACCCTGCTGACCGATGCACTGGTTAACCTGTTTGAAATCGAACCGGAACGCATCAAACCCGAAACCAACCTCTACGAAGATTTGGAAATCGACAGCATCGACGCCATCGACCTTATCGACCACATCAAACGCGAAACCGGCCGTAAACTGCAAGCCGAAGACTTCCGTAATGTGCGCACCGTAGAAGACGTGGTTCAAGCGGTTTTGAAAGTACAACAAGATTCCTGATTCCGCTTTGAATCAGCATATTTTCAGACGGCCTTGTCAATCCGCAAGGCCGTCTGAAAATCAATCACAACCATGAAAATATTAGGAAAACTCCTACTGACCCTCGCCAGCATCGCCTATCCGCTCCTATGGTATTACGGCAGGGGAAACGGCGCGTTTTTCTGGCTTGCCGCCGCCATGTGTGTGTTATGGCTGATACGCGCCGCCATGCCGCAAACCACAGCCCAACGCATTACGGCGATTATCCTTGCCGCCTTTTTCGCCGCCGTACTGGTTTTCAGACGACCCGACTCGATGTATTGGTATCCCGTCGCCGTCAACGCGCTGATGCTTGCCGTTTTCGGCGGCAACCTGTTTGCCAAACAAACCGTCATCGAACGCCTCGCCCGACTGCAACACCCCGACCTTCCCCCCGAAGGCGTGCGCCACACCCGCCGCGTTACGCAAATCTGGTGCGCGTTCTTTATCTTCAACGGCGCAACCGCTGCCATTTTGGCAGGCTTGCAATATTACGATTGGTGGGCGGCTTATACAGGCATCGTATCGTATGTGTTAATGGGAATCTTATTTGCCGGAGAGTGGGTGTATCGGAAAGCCGTATTGAAGGTTTAAGCCGACCAATTGCCGATTCTGACAATATTTTTGATTTAATAACTTATTACCCAACCCATGCGCCTTACTCAAATCCTATCCCCCGACCTGCCCCAACAAGACCTTATCGCCACCCATCCGAATTGGACGCGCGCTGATTTCAACCGTGATGTTTTCCGGCTGTCAGGTCGTCTGAAAACGGCAAACGTGCAAACTGCCGCGTTGTGGTTTGACGATGCCGCGCTGTTTGCCTGCGCCGTACTGGCGGTATGGCATTCGGGCGGGCGGGTGTTGCTGCTGCCGAATCTGGCGCGGGACAATTTGGACTGGGGGCGGACGGCGGATGTGTTTTTGACGGATTCCGAAGATTTGCAAAGCAAGTTGGGCAGTCAAACCGAACAACGCGATGACTCCGGACAGCCGTTGAATGTGCAAGCCAGCCCACCCGTATGGCACCTGCCCGATTTGCTTGCACACACGTCGCCTGAAAACCCGACACCCGCCCCTGAAAACCATCTGATTCCCGACCATGCTGAAGCATGGTTAAAAACATCAGGCTCCAGCGGCGAAGCGCAGATTATTGTGAAAACCGCCGCGCAAATGCAGGCAGAAGCCCTGACTTTGGCAAATACGCTGCCATTTGGACAACATGGTGAAACTGTGGTCGGCAGCGTGATCCCGCAACACCTTTACGGCTTCACGTTCCGCTTCGCACTTGCGCTGACAATGGCTTGGACTATGGAACGACAGCAGGCGGTTTATCCGGAAAACCTGCTTTCCAGCACGGCCGCACATGATAAAGTGGTCTGGATTGCCAGCCCGGCCGTACTCAACCGCTTGGGTGAAAACCGCAACTGGCAAAATATCGGCCATAAAATTGCGGGCATTGTCTCGGCCGGAGGCGCATTGCCCGCAGCCACAGCGGATTTGCTGCAACAGACTGCCGTCCGCCCGTTTGAAGTCTATGGCAGTACCGAAACTGGCGTGATTGCCTCACGTTGCGAACACCAAGAATGGCAGCCTTTTAAAGGCGTGGAAATCGGGCAAAACGAAGAAGGTGCACTCTGGGCTTCTTCGCCTTGGTCGCCCGAACGCCGTCAAACAGCCGATTTGATCGAGCCGCAAGATGACGGTTTTCTGTTACTCGGTCGCCAAGACCGCATTATTAAATTTGAGGACAAACGCGTGTCGCTAACCCAAATCGAACACGAACTTTTACAACACCCTTGGATTGCGGATGCACACTGCGGCCGCCATCCGCAACACCAACGCATTGCCATATGGGCGGCATTGAACGCAGACGGTATCGCCGCCTTGCGTGAGAAAGGCCGTGCTGCGGTTGCTGATACGCTCAAACGCCATCTGGCCGCCACGCAGGACACCATCGCCCTGCCGCGCTACTGGCGTTTTACCGAGAGCCTGCCGCGCAACGCCCAAGCCAAAATCGCCGCGGCGGATTTTCAGACGGCCTTTACCGTTGCCCAAACTTCGCCCGTTTGGTCGAAAACATCATCTGACGATGAAACCAATACCGAAACTTTTATCGGGCGCGTGCCTTTGGATTTAATTTATTTCGGCGGCCATTTTGCCACCTTCCCGCTGGTTCCCGGCGTGGTCGAGCTGCAATGGGTGCGCAACCTGATCGCGCCCAAGCCATGGAGTAAACAGCGCGTCATCCGCATCGAAAATCTGAAATATCAGCAGTTTATCCGTCCTCACGATGAAGTGTCGGTAGAGCTGAAATACGATGAAGGTAAAAATAAACTGAGCTTTAAAATCAACAACGGAGAGCATCCGTGTGCATCAGGACGGATTGTGTTTGAGGCCGTCTGAATATACTTATTAACTTTTTAGTGGAAAACCAACAATATGCAACTCTTCCCTGCCCTAGAACAACGCTATTCCCACGAACACCAGTCCGCAGGCGAGGCTCAACGTCTGGCTCAAGAAATCGCTTTTGCACCGATTGTGTTCCAAGTTTCCCGCCTGATGGTGAAATTTGGCATTCTGGACTTGCTGAACGACCATCCAGACGGCCTCACTCAAGCCGAAATTGCTGAAAAAGCGAAAATCAGCAGCTACGCGGCACAAGTCCTGCTAGAAGCTTCGCTGTCTATCGGCACTGTCTTGACTCGCGACAACCGCTATTTCATCAGCAAGGCCGGTTGGTTTGTCCTCAAAGACAAAATGGCCCGCGTCAATATGGATTTCACGCAGGAAATCTGCTACCAAGGCATGTTTGATTTGGAAAAAACCCTGCAAACCGGCAAGCCCGAAGGCCTGAAAGTATTTGGCGAGTGGCCGACCATTTACGAAGGCTTGTCTTCATTGCCAAGCATCGCGCAGGAAAAATGGTTTGCATTCGACCATTATTATTCCGACAATTCCTTCGCCGAAGCACTGAATACCGTGTTCGCCAAACCGGTTAAAAAACTGCTCGATGTCGGCGGCAATACCGGCCGCTGGGCGGAGCAATGCGTCAACCACAATGCCGAAGTCGAAGTAACCATCATGGATCTGCCGCAACAAATTGGCCTAATGCGCGAAGCGACCAAAGGCAAAAACGGTGCGGACCGTATCCACGCCCATCCGGCCAACCTGCTTGATCCTGAAATTCCGTTCCCGACCGGTTTTGACGTGATTTGGATGAGCCAATTCCTAGACTGTTTCACCGAAGAACAAGCCACCAGCATTCTTCAACGCGCCGCTGCGTCCATGAGCGAAAACACCAGCCTCTACATCATGGAGCCTTTCTGGGACAGACAACGCTACGAAACCGCCGCCTACTGCCTGACCATGACCAGTCTGTATTTCACTGCCATGGCCAACGGCAACAGCAAAATCTTCCACTCTGAAGACCTGATCCGTTGCGTTGAAAAAGCCGGATTGAAAGTAGCGGAAATTTCAGACGGCATCGGTCGTGGCCACAGCATCTTGCGCTGCGTTAAGGCCGTCTGAACATCATCTTTTAAACCCTAAAAAGAAACCGACCCCAACAGCCATTTCGGCTATCGGGGTCGGTTTGTTTTTAGGTATCAGCCTTAATGCATCAGCCGCGCAACATCCATACTGCGCACACTAAAGCAATCGCTACCAACAAAGCGGCAAACAGTTGTCCCATTCCGGCCAATTTAGGCTGCTTGGCATCGATGGTTTTAAAGCCGTTAATCATCGGTGTAATCAAATCCTGTTTTTTCACAAAGCGATACAGCAAAATGGCCGCGATATGTACGCCCGCCAAAACAGCTAAGACATTAAAGAAATTGACATGGATTTTTCGCGCCAGCGTACCGGCGTGTTCGCTGACCAAATGATTCAAAAAGCCAGAATTGATAAACGTATTTTCATCAGCGGCAAATAAGCCTGTGGCCGTCTGAAAAACTAAGGCGACCAATAAAGCGATCACCATCAGCGCGCCCAAAGGATTGTGGCCGACCAATTCGTCTTCAGACATTTGGCCTTGTGTGTAGCGGCGGATTTCGGAAAACGGGCGTACAAATCGGCTGAATTTTGCCGTATCGCTACCCCAAATCCCCCAACACAAGCGGAAAACCACCAACGCCAGCATCAATAAGCCGCCGCGTAAGTGCCATACCAGCATATCGCCGCCTTGGGTTGCGCTGTACCACATAAACCCCATCAATAACACCAAGAGCCAATGGAACAGGCGCGTAGGTGCGTCCCAAACTTTTATTTTTTGCTTCATTACCTTTTACTTTCTGATTTAAAATTAAATTTCTTATCTTGGAAGGTTACGCCATGCAACCCATCTATACGCTTCCCGAATCGCTTCAAGCTTCTCAGACGGCCTTAGCATTTCCCGACGTATTCCGCCCACGCGCCCAAGAATCGCATAAAGGCACATACGGCACGCTTGCCATTATCGGCGGCGCAACAGGAATGAGCGGTGCGGTGGTTTTGGCAGCCACAGCCGCGATATATCTAGGGTGCGGCAAGGTTTGGGCGGGCTTCAACCAAGCCACGCTGCCCTTTGCCATTATTCCCGAACGCCCTGAAATCATGCTCACCACTACGGCCCAACTGATGGAGCGCAACGATGTCAGCGCGCGCGTAATCGGCTGCGGCTTTGGCTTGGACGGATTATCAGAGCAGCTGCTGCACCAAATCCTGTCTACACACCATAACCAGCCTTTATTACTCGATGCAGATGCTTTGACACTGCTTGCCCGTTCTTCCGAATTAGCCGAACGCCTCAAATCGTACAAACATATCGTCCTGACACCTCATCCGGCCGAAGCTGCACGCTTACTCGGCACCGATACCCAATCAGTTCAAGCCGACAGGCAAAAAACCGTAACCAAAATCAGCCGTAAATATGGCGCGACCGTCGTGTTGAAAGGCCATCAGACATTAGTGGCCACGGCAGACGGCATAGTCTATACCAACACCAGCGGCAATGCCGGTTTGGCCACCGCAGGCAGCGGCGATGTCTTGAGCGGCATTATCGGCAGCCTGCTGGCACAAGGCATTCCAATATTCCAAGCCGCCTGCGCCGGCGTATGGCTGCATGGTGCGGCGGCCGATGTCATCAAACACAGCAGCCAAATCGAAACCGGCATGCTCGCCGGAGAAATTGCACCTGCCGCCCGATGGCTGCGCAATATTTTATCAAAAGAATAATGCCGTCTATATAGCAAATACAAATCACAGGCCGTCTGAAAATCAATTCTTATCTTCAGACGGCCTTATTTATTTTAATCCATTTTGCAAATTAAGGTTAAGGCGTGTATCCTTGGTTTCCCTTAAAAACAACTTCACAACATATCATCATGAATACCCTCAACAAAATCAGTAATTTTATCGGAAAGACCTTTTCCCTCTGGGCCGCGCTCTTTGCCGGCATCGCTTTTTTCGCACCCGACACCTTCAAATGGGTCGGCCCTTACATTCCTTGGCTACTGGGCGTGATCATGTTCGGCATGGGCTTGACGCTCAAACCCTCCGACTTTGACATTTTGTTTAAACACCCCAAAGCCGTCATTATCGGCGTGATTGCCCAATTCGCCATCATGCCTGCAACTGCCTATCTGCTGGCGAAAGTGTTGAATCTGCCCGCCGAAATCGCGGTCGGTGTGATTTTGGTCGGCTGCTGTCCGGGCGGTACGGCTTCCAATGTGATAACCTATTTGGCGCGCGGCAATGTGGCTTTATCGGTTGCCGTTACGTCGGTTTCCACCCTGATTTCCCCATTGCTGACCCCTGCCATCTTCCTGATGCTTGCCGGTGAAATGCTGGAAATCCAAGCGGGCGGCATGTTGATGTCCATCGTCAAAATGGTTTTGCTCCCCATCGTTTTGGGTTTGATTGTCCATAAGATTTTGGGCAACAAAACTGAAAAACTGACCGATGCGCTGCCGCTGGTTTCCGTTGCCGCCATCGTGCTGATTATCGGCGCGGTAGTCGGCGCCAGCAAAGGCAAGATTATTGAAAGCGGCCTGCTGATTTTCGCGGTTGTCGTACTCCACAACGGCATCGGCTATCTGCTCGGCTTCTTTGCCGCCAAATGGACCGGCCTGCCTTATGACGCACAAAAAACACTGGCCATCGAAGTCGGTATGCAAAACTCAGGCTTAGGTGCCGCCCTTGCCGCCGCACACTTTGCCGCCGCGCCGGTTGTTGCCGTTCCCAGCGCATTGTTCAGCGTGTGGCACAATATCTCCGGCTCGCTTCTGGCAACTTATTGGGCAGCCAAAGCCGACAAAAATCAACACTCCTAACTACGTATAATTATAAGGCCGTCTGAACAGATTCCGTTCAGACGGCCTTTATTTTGAAATCAAGCAGGATTATTGTTTCACTGCTTCGATTTGGATATTGATGTTTACTTTTTTGCTCATACCGGCGCTTACCAAATAATCCAAGCCCCATTTGGTACGGTCGATGGTGGTACTGAAATCGCCGCCGCACACTTCTGCTTTTGCCATCGGGCTTTGGTAGCAGTTGAATTTGTCGGCTTTGAGTTTCACCGGCGCAGTTTTGCCGTTCATGGTCAGGTTTCCGTCAACAGACAGCAGTTTTTTGCCGTTGAAATTGAATTTGGTGGATACAAAACGGATTTCAGGGTATTTGTCTGCATTGAAAATATCGGCAGATTTCAAGTGTTGGGTAAAGTGATCGGAACCGGTTTGCAGTTTGGACAAAGGCAATACGATATCGATTGAGCCTTGGCGTTTGGCACGGTCAAATTCCAAATTGTCGGTCAAACCATAAATACCGCCGACGTTGGTGCTGGTGTTGAAATGGTCGATGGCAAAGCGGGCATTGGCATGGAATTCGTCCACTTTATAAACAGCGGCAGACGCAGCAGAAGCCAACATGGCCGAACACAATGCAAACATGATTTTTTTCATCGTCTTATCCTTAAAAATGTGAGAAGTTCCCTATCATATCACTTTTTGATGCCAACATCTTTTGCAACTGGGAAAGACAGCGTTTCATTTTAAGAAAACTTCAGGCCGTCTGAAGGATTGAGCAGCAAATTCAGGTGAAGCAAATACAGTTTAGTTTTATTACAAAATAGCGTGCTTCATCGCTCGTAATTGGTATAAAATACCGAGTTATTTCTACAACGGGCCGCCAACCAACCAGCCTATTTCAGACGGCCTCAGCATAAAACAAAGGAACAAAAATGCCTGAATACCGCTCCAAAACCTCTACCCACGGCCGCAATATGGCAGGTGCGCGCGCATTGTGGCGTGCGACCGGCGTAATGGAAACCGACTTCGGCAAACCGATTATCGCCATTGCCAACTCCTTTACCCAATTCGTCCCAGGCCATGTGCACCTGCACAATATGGGTCAACTGGTTGCCCGTGAAATCGAAAAAGCCGGCGGCATTGCCAAAGAATTCAACACCATCGCCATTGACGACGGTATCGCCATGGGTCACAGCGGTATGCTCTACTCCCTGCCCAGTCGCGACCTGATTGCCGACTCTATCGAATACATGGTCAACGCCCACTGCGCCGACGCGCTGGTGTGCATTTCCAACTGCGACAAAATCACCCCGGGCATGCTGATTGCCGCCATGCGCCTGAACATTCCGACCATCTTCGTTTCCGGCGGCCCGATGGAAGCCGGTAAAGTTATCGGCGTGGCCAATATTCAACCCGAACGCCGTTTGGACTTGATTGATGCCATGATCGAATCGGCAGATGACAATATCACCGACAAACAAGTCGAAGAAGTCGAGCAAAACGCCTGCCCGACTTGCGGCTCCTGCTCCGGCATGTTTACCGCCAACTCCATGAACTGCCTGACCGAAGCGCTCGGCTTGTCCTTGCCGGGCAACGGTTCATACTTGGCGACTCATGCCGGCCGCAAAGAATTGTTCCTCGAAGCAGGCCGCATGATTGTCGAAATCACCAAACGCTATTACGAGCAAGACGACGAAACCGTATTGCCGCGCAGCATCGCCACCAAAAAAGCGTTTGAAAACGCCATGACCATGGATATCGCCATGGGTGGCTCTACCAATACCATTTTGCACCTGTTGGCTGTTGCCAACGAAGCCGGTGTCGATTTCAAAATGGCCGACATCGACCGCCTGAGCCGCGTTGTGCCTTGCATCTGCAAAACCGCGCCAAACAACCACGACTACTACATGGAAGACGTGCACCGCGCCGGCGGCATCTTCGCCATCCTGAAAGAATTGGACAAAGCGGGCAAACTGCACACTGATGTGTACACCATCCACGCGCCGACACTGAAAGACGCGATTGAAAAATGGGACGTGACCAACCCTGAAAACACTCATGCCATCGAGCGTTTCAAAGCGGCTCCCGGCGGCGTGCGCACTACTCAGGCGTTCTCGCAAAACCGTATGTGGAAAACCCTCGACCTCGACCGCGAAAAAGGCTGTATCCGTAATGTCGAACATGCCTACTCGCAAGACGGCGGCTTGGCAGTATTGTTCGGCAACATCGCCGAGCGCGGCTGCGTAGTGAAAACCGCTGGCGTGGATGAGAGCATCCTCAAATTTACCGGCCGCGCCCGTGTATTTGAAAGCCAAGAAGACGCAGTAGAAGGCATTTTGGGCAACCAAATCGTTGCCGGCGATATCGTCATCATCCGCTACGAAGGCCCTAAAGGCGGCCCGGGCATGCAAGAAATGCTGTACCCGACTTCTTACCTAAAATCCAAAGGCTTGGGCAAAGCCTGCGCCCTGCTGACCGACGGCCGCTTCTCCGGCGGTACTTCCGGCCTGTCCATCGGCCACGCTTCTCCTGAAGCGGCAGAAGGCGGCGCCATCGGTTTGGTACACGAAGGCGACACCATCGAAATCGACATTCCAAACCGCAGCATCCACCTTGTCATTTCCGATGAAGAGCTTGCCGCACGCCGTGCCGAAATGGAAGCGCGCGGCAGCAAAGCGTGGAAACCGGAAAACCGCGACCGCTACGTCTCCCCAGCCCTGCGTGCCTACGGCGCAATGGCGACTTCCGCCGACAAAGGCGCAGTCCGCGACGTATCGCAAATCGAACGTTAATCAACCTGACTTAAGGCCGTCTGAACGCTTTCAAGTGTTTCAGACGGCCTTCATTCAAACGGACAAATATGGACAAATTCATTTTAGCGATGATCGGCATGGCCATTGCCCTGCTGATTATTATTGGCGGCGGATTTATCGCTGTCGAATATTTCAAATCCCATCCTGAAGCATTCCAAGTCAAGCCGCTATCAAAATAATCATTTAACGGCATGAGTTTCAAGGGGAAAGAGCCGTCGCTCAAGGCCGTCTGAACGCAGTACATATAATGAAACACATTCTTTACTGGCTAGGTGGTTTTGCCGTCGCCCTCGGCATATTCCAATACTACGAAACCCATCGCTATTCCGAAGACCAGCTCATCTACGCCCAACCGCCGCAAAATCGTTCTGCCGTTGCCGATTTTGACGCCTTGGCGTATTTAAACTTCCTCCGCTCCTCAGCCAATCTGCCCGCACTGGCGCACTCAGCCACACTCGAACGCGCCGCGCGCAATCATGCCCGCTATCTACTGCAAAACCCTGACGACGGCCATGACGAACACAATACGCGCAATCCCTTTTATACAGGCCCACGCCCATCAGACCGCACGCGCAAAGCCGGTTATGCCTATAAAGGCGTGCACGAAAACGTCAGTACCGGCCAGCATCCGCCAAACGAAAAAATCAACGACCACCTTCCTGCCCAACATCAGCTGGACAACCTGATGACGGCGATTTACCACCGCCTCTCCTTACTCGATCAAAATATCGACGAGGCTGGAGCCGCGTTCGAATCGCAAGGTAAACAAATCGCGTTGAGCATCAATCAGGGCGACAGCAGATTCAACAACCTCTGCCAAAAAAACCGCCCCCTATCCGACCTCAGCCGCTCGTTTTATCAAGATGCCTGTCATGGCCACGCTATTATTTATACGGATGAAATTTCCAACCGCAAACTCCGGCCTTACATCACCTATCCGCAAGGCAACTTTGCCTCGCCGGTTTTCCATGGCGAACGTCCCGACCCTATGCCGCATTATGAAATGACCGGCAATCCGGTCAGCATCGCGTTCTCAGAACAATCGCCTCCGGTCAAAATGCGTTCGTTCAAACTGTATCAGGACACAAAAAAAATCAGAGACGTCAAAATCTTAGATAAAGATAATGACCCAAACCGCCTCCTGACCGAACGCCAATTTGCGCTGTTTCCCTTACAGCCATTGGAATACGACACCGATTACCGTGCCGTGTTCGAATACCGTCAAAACGGAAAAGACCGAACAGCCGAATGGACATTCAGCACACAAAAACCTGATTATCCTTACTTCATCGTCAAAGGCGGCGAAACGCTGGCCATCGAATCCGGACAAAAATATTTTATCCATTGGCAGGATTTTTGGTGCTTGAAGCAATGCGAACGCTACAACTACCGAACGAACCGTGACACCCAAATCGACATTATCGAGCGGCAGGCCGGCGGTATCATTATCCGTGTCAACGGAAGCAAAGGCAGCAGCATCCGCTTAATGCCCGAAGGCGAAGACAGGCGCGCCATTACACTTTATTTATGGAAATAAAGCCGTTCTCAGACGGCATGAAGCACCAAAAAGCTGATAAAATACCGCCTCACTACCCTACGGCAAGCTATCCAATATGACCAAACATCCGCAAACAGCAGCCAATACCCGCTATGCCTTTGCCAGCATTGCCGCCATGTTGGCCGCGTTTTTACTGTTCGTTGCCGTGATGTTACTGCCTTTGGGGCTGACGGCAGACACCCAAGTGAGCCTGATACGGTTTTCACTCTACGCAATCGTGCTGTTTGCCGTACTTGGCGGTATTTTTTCTGTACGCGTTGCCTATTTGCGTAAAAAGAACGGAGCATGACATGACCCAAGCCGATAAAATTCCACAAGAAATCCGCCTCCAGCAAGAGCGGCGCGTACTGACTTTGGTCTATGTTGACGGTGCCAAAAGCCTTCCTGCCGAATACCTGCGCGTGTACTCGCCCAGCGCGGAAGTGCGCGGACACGGTCCAGGCCAAGATGTTTTGCAAACAGGCAAAGCCGAAGTCAGCATTACCGATTTAGATCCCGTCGGCCAATACGCATTGAAAATTACTTTTTCAGACGGCCACGACAGCGGCCTTTACGATTGGGACTATCTCTACCGACTGGCGCACAATCAAGACGCGCTTTGGCAAGACTATCTCGACCGCCTCGAAAAAGCCGGCGCGTCCAGAACGCCAAGTACCGAAGATTTAAAACCCAAACGCACACATTCCTGCGGTAGCGGCGGTTGCGGCGGAAAGGCCGTCTGAAAAAAAGGCGAGACCGTAACATTGGACGATGGTAGGATCATTGACGGCAAAGCGTTCCTCTCCCCGCCCCCAAAAGGACGGGTAGTGGCCATCTTCGGCGATATCAAAGCCTGTCCGCAGGCAGTACGCGCCGCGCAAAACGCAGACGTTTTGGTGCATGAAGCAACCTTTGCCGCAGGCGATGAAGACACAGCGGAACGAGTATTCCATTCGACCGTATCCGATGCTGCCAAGCTGGCCTTGCAAGCCAATGTGAAACAACTTTACCTGACCCACATCAGCGCACGTTATACCGAAGAAGGGCAACGCCTGATGCTGGAGCGGCAGGCACAAACTATATTTCCCGCGTCGAAAGTGGTTGGCGATTTCGACGTATTCGATATCTGAATCCGTATTATTTTAAGAAGGCAGACACTATGAGCGACCACAAAACCCATTTCGGCTTCACGACTGTTGACGAAGACGAAAAAGCAGGCAAAGTTGCCGAAGTCTTCCACTCCGTGGCAAAAAACTACGACATTATGAATGACGTAATGTCCGGCGGTCTGCACCGTGTTTGGAAACATTTCACCATCAATACCGCCCGCCTGAAAAAAGGCGACAAAGTATTGGATATCGCCGGCGGTACAGGCGATTTGTCCCGAGGCTGGGCGAAACGTGTGGGCAAAGAAGGCGAAGTTTGGCTGACAGACATCAACTCCTCCATGCTAACGGTCGGCCGCGACCGCCTACTCAACGAAGGCATGATTCTGCCCGTATCGTTGGCAGATGCTGAAAAATTGCCGTTCCCCGACAACTATTTCAATCTGGTTTCCGTCGCATTCGGTCTGCGCAATATGACGCACAAAGATGCCGCGTTGAAAGAAATGTACCGCGTATTGAAACCGGGCGGCACCCTGCTGGTGTTGGAATTCTCCAAAGTATACAAACCTTTGGAAGGCGTGTACGACCTCTACTCTTTCAAACTGTTGCCGATTATGGGCAAACTGATTGCCAAAGATGCCGACAGCTACCAATACCTCGCCGAGTCCATCCGTATGCACCCCGACCAAGAGACCTTGAAGCAAATGATGCTGGATGCAGGCTTCGACAGCGTGGATTACCACAACATGAGCGCAGGCATCGTCGCCCTGCATAAAGGCGTGAAATTCTAAGGCCGTCTGAAACAAACACAAAGGGCGTGATTGATAGACACGCCCTTTGTTTTTATAGTGGATTAAATTTAAATCAGGACAAGGCGACGAAGCCGCAGACAGTACAATTAGTACGGCAAGGCGAGGCAACGCCGTACTGGTTTAAATTTAATCCACTATAAACCTTATCCAAGCCAATCTGACACAAACCAAAGGCCGTCTGAACAGCCGTAAAACGAAATCAAATATTTCGGTTACATCATTCAGACGGCCTTAATACGTCCCAATCAGCTTATGTCCCTGCTTTCACGCTTTGCCATTGGCGGACCATAAATTTCAACGCCGCAGGTTGGATAGGTACCATGATAAAGCTGTTTTTCAAATCCTCATCGGTCGGGAAAATCGTATTGTCGTTTCTAAACTCTTCATCCATCAGCTCTTGAGCCGGTTTGCTGGACGGCGCATAAGTAACAAAATTGCCGTTTTTCGCCGCAACTTCAGGATCTAAGAAATCATTAATATACGCATGGGCATTGGCCACATGTTTGGCATCTTTCGGAATCACAAACGAATCCACCCAAATCCCCACGCCTTCTTTCGGCATCATCACACGGATTTTTTCCTTGCCACCTGCTTCTTCGGCACGGCGTTTGGCAATGTTCAAATCGCCGCCAAAACCAATTGTTACGCAAGTATCGCCACGCGCCAAATCATCGATAAAACCGGACGAAGTAAAACGCTTGATGTACGGACGATTTTTCTTCAAAACTTCAGTAGCCGCCTTAATATCCGCCGTTTCGCTACTGTTTGGATTTTTACCCATATAGTTCAACACCATAGGATAAATTTCCGCCGCACTGTCCAAATAGCTGATGCCGCATTGCTTGAGTTTGGACGTGTATTCGGGGTTAAACACCAAATCCCATTGATTATCCGGCAGCTGATCCGTACCCAAAGCCTTTTTCACACGCTCGACATTGATGGCGAAAGTATTGGTACCCCAATAAAATGGCACCGCATATTCATGCCCCGGATCGACGCCTTCCATCAGCTTCATCAACTGAGGATTCAAGTTTTTATAGTTGGGAATCAGGGATTTGTCGATTTTCTGATACGCACCTGCCTTAATCTGCCTACCGACAAACGCATTGGAAGGACCCACGATGTCGTAACCCGACTTGCCGGTCAATACCTTGCTCTCCAGCGTTTCATCGCTGTCATATACATCGTAAGTTACTGTGATACCGTGTTTTTTCTCAAACGCGGCAACCGTCTCAGGATCGACATATTCCGACCAGTTGTAAATGCTCAATACCTTTTGATTATCGGTTTGAGCCGCCTTGTCGGCAGAAGTTTTGTCCGAGCCGCCGCAGCCGGCCAGTGCCAGCGCAGTCAGTACGATGAGGGGCAGATGTTTGGTCATTATCATTCCTTGCGTATCCGGTTGAAAATAGAGAGGCATTATAAAGCAGGCAAGCCCGAGCGGATAGGCTTCATTGTTAAAAGATATCGTCCCGCTTGAGGCCGTCTGAAAGATGAGTTGCAGCCAACTTAAAACCTTTCTGCCGATAGCTTGAAATATGGTTTTGCGGTAAGATAACGCCCATTCGTTTTTAATCGCAACGCGCCGTCCGGGCCGTCTGAAATCCTTGTAAAAAATTTATCGAGACATTATGAAAACCACCGAACTACGCCAAAAATTCCTGAAATTTTTTGAATCTAAAGGCCACACCATCGTCCGCTCCTCCTCGCTCGTGCCACACGACGACCCCACGCTGCTGTTTACCAACGCAGGCATGAACCAATTTAAAGACGTATTCCTTGGCTTTGACAAACGCCCCTACAACCGCGCCACTACCGCGCAAAAATGCGTACGCGCAGGCGGCAAACACAACGACTTGGAAAACGTCGGCTACACTGCCCGTCACCACACCTTCTTTGAAATGATGGGCAACTTCTCCTTCGGCGACTACTTCAAGCGCGACGCGATCCACTTCGCTTGGGAATTCCTGACTTCCCCGGAATGGTTGAACATCCCTAAAGACAAACTCTTGGCAACCGTTTATGCAGAAGACGACGAAGCCTACAACATCTGGTTGAACGAAATCGGCATGCCTGCCGAGCGCATCGTCCGCATCGGCGACAACAAAGGCGCGAAATACGCATCCGACAACTTCTGGCAAATGGGCGACACCGGCCCTTGCGGCCCTTGCTCCGAAATTTTCTACGACCACGGCGAAGAAATCTGGGGTGGCATTCCGGGCAGCCCTGAAGAAGACGGCGACCGCTGGATTGAAATTTGGAACTGCGTATTCATGCAGTTCAACCGCGACGAACAAGGCAATATGAATCCGCTGCCTAAGCCTTCCGTTGATACAGGCATGGGCTTGGAGCGCATGGCCGCCGTTATGCAGCATGTTCACAGCAACTACGAAATCGACTTGTTCCAAGACCTGCTCAAAGCCGTTGCCCGCGAAACCGGCGCACCATTCAGCATGGAAGAACCCAGCCTGAAAGTCATCGCCGACCACATCCGCTCCTGCTCATTCCTGATCGCAGACGGCGTCTTGCCTTCCAACGAAGGCCGCGGCTACGTATTGCGCCGCATCATCCGCCGCGCCGTGCGCCACGGTTATAAACTTGGTCAGAAACAAGCGTTTTTCTACAAACTCGTGCCTGATTTGGTCAAAGCGATGGGCGACGCGTATCCCGAGTTGAAAGAGAAGCAGACGCAAATTATGGAAGCCCTGCGCGCGGAAGAAAGCCGCTTCGGCGAAACGCTGGAAAAAGGCATGGGCTTGTTCAACCAAGTCTATAATGAATTGAAATTCAATCAAATTTTTGATCTTCTGGCGAAAGAATTTAAGGTTACACCTGTTGAAGATGTTGATCTTGATATGTTTAGTACAAGAAATTTTGTAGGAAGAAGTGCTGAAATTCCTTATATATCAAATCAACACCCTAGCGTGGATTATCCCGCTCCTATGGGGAACGTAAATGAAAAAATTTATGCTATGCCAGTGAGATTAACAGATGGAAGAATTGGTATTAATATTTTTCCTACTGATGAAACTGCACACCTAATCCTTAGCAATGATTGGAATAGTTTGCGCTTCTATTCTTTTTGTAATTCGTTGATTACTTATTATCAACAGAAAGGTCAATTAGAAACATTAAAATTGAACGGCGAACACATCTTCAAACTCTACGACACCTACGGTTTCCCCTACGACCTAACCGCCGACATGGCGCGCGAATTGGGTATCGATTTGGACGAAGCAGGCTTCGAGCGCGAAATGGAAGCCCAACGTGCACGTGCACGCGCCGCACAAAGCTTCAAAGCCAACGCCCAACTGCCTTACGACGGTCAAGACACCGAGTTTAAAGGTTATAGCGAACGCCAAACCGAATCCAAAGTTCTCGCCCTCTACAAAGACGGCGAACAAGTCAATGAATTGAACGAAGGCGACGAAGGCGCCATCGTTATCGACTTTACCCCATTCTACGCAGAATCCGGCGGTCAAGTCGGCGACGTCGGCTATATCTTCGCAGGCGAAAACCGCTTTGAAGTACGCGATACCCAAAAAATCAAAGCAGCCGTATTCGGCCAATTCGGCATACAAACTTCAGGCCGTCTGAAAGTCGGCGACAGCGTTACCGCCAAAGTGGATGACGAAATCCGCAATGCCAATATGCGTAACCACAGCGCGACCCACTTGATGCACAAAGCCCTGCGCGATGTATTGGGCGAACACGTTGAACAAAAAGGCTCTTTGGTTACCGCCGAATCCACCCGTTTCGACATTTCCCATCCTCAAGCAGTAACTGCCGAAGAAATCGCCGAAGTCGAACGTCGCGTCAACGAAGCCATTTTGGCCAACGTTGCCGTCAACGCAGCTATTATGAGCATGGAAGATGCCCAAAAAACCGGCGCCATGATGCTCTTCGGCGAAAAATACGGCGACGAAGTGCGCGTATTGCAAATGGGCGGTTTCTCTACCGAATTGTGCGGCGGTACACACGTTTCGCGTACCGGCGACATCGGCCTCTTCAAAATCATCAGCGAAGGCGGTATTGCCGCAGGCGTGCGCCGTATCGAAGCCATCACCGGCCTGAACGCACTCAAATGGGCGCAAGAGCAGGAACGCTTGGTTAAAGACATTATTGCCGAAACCAAAGCCCAAACTGAAAAAGACGTACTGGCAAAAATCCAAGCAGGCGCGACACACGCCAAAGCATTGGAAAAAGAATTGGCACGCGCCAAAGCCGAACTCGCCGTCCACGCAGGCGCCAAACTCTTGGACGATGCAAAAGACTTAGGTTCAGCCAAACTCGTTGCCGCCCAAATCGAAGCCGATGCCGCAGCCCTGCGCGAAATCGTGACCGATTTAACCGGCAAATCAGAACAAGCCATCGTATTGCTCGCCGCAGTCAATGATGGCAAAGTCTCCCTGTGCGCAGGCGTATCCAAACCGTTGACTGGCAAAGTCAAAGCAGGCGATCTGGTTAAATTTGCAGCCGAACAAGTCGGCGGCAAAGGCGGCGGCCGTCCTGACTTTGCTCAAGCCGGTGGTACAGATGCCGACAAATTGCCTGAAACATTGGCAAGCATCGAAAATTGGGTAAGTGAAAAACTCATTTAATCTAAATTAATGAATTTTAAATATGCCAATCAAAAATTACCATTTGATTGGCATTGTAATATTTTCTTAACAATAAAGGGATACATATGCTAATTCACTCTTTTGAATTTCCATTACCTGATAATTTAGAAGTAAAAAAAATTTTGCAATTAGCGTGCGATTGGATTATTGGTAGTAAGCATTACACCTTATCAAAAGATGACTTTAATGGACTACTTGACAAAACTGATGAAATTATTGAAAAAGGAAATGAAAAAGTAGAATTTGGATATGCAAATTTTCCAAATATATCTTCTTCAATTGGAGGGATTAGATTCTCAAAACAAGACGAAGATAATACTACTTGGGTGACAACTATTGTTTCGTCTAAAAATCATAACCAACATTTTATTAGTATTCAATTAAGTTGCGAACTATCTCAAGCCTCCTTGCAAATACCTAAGGCTAAAAAGCCATATATTATTAAACAAATTCTAAAAGAATATAGTGGAGGCATGGATGGACAAATTCCTGTCTCAGATAAGGCAATTCTTTTAAAAGAAGGTGAAGAAGAAATCGCTGCAGCATTGATTCAAGATGCAGCAGAAAATATTTTGCCTATTGTCTACATTAGCTATGATCCTGAATTAAATCAACATCTAATAGATTACAAAAAAATTGCTAAAAATCTTTCTGGAAATGCGCATGTAATTGTAGAACCAAGCCGTAAATTCTCTATGAAATTAAGAAGCCTCTCAAATGCTAAAAATGTATTTAATGGTACAATTGGCGTTTACTGGCCTCAAAATGGACGAAAATCATATTTCCTTACTGATTCTATTAATACACCGAATAAGCTGGAACGTAATATTCAAGAAGATATTATTCAAGCATTACTAAACAAAAGACAGACAACACAATGCAATTGGTTATATTTAAAAGAATGTATTTCAAAACAAAGAATTGATCAATTAAGAAAAAATTCTACTGATGTAAACGTAGAAGAATATATTAATGCATTTGATGATGAATTAAGAATCAAAGAAGAAAGACTAAAAGAGGCAAATAAAGAAATTGCAAAGCTAGAAGCAGAAAATCGAAGATTAAATTCTACTAATTTTAGTCGCTCTCAAGGAGTCTTAAACTATGGAAACGAACAAGATTTATACGATTATGAAATCCGAAGTTTTGTAGTAGATGCTTTAAAGTATACTTTGGAAAATAACACAATAAAGGATTCTAGAAAATATCATATATTGTATGACTTATTTAATCATAATAAATTAGATGAAAAAAAAGATCTTCGAATCATAAAACAAGATAGACTTAAACGTATTATGAATGATTATCAAAAAATGACTCCTAAGACTTTAGAGGAGTTAAAAAATTTAGGGTTTGAACATTCAGATGAAGGGAAACATCATAAATTTGTTTTTTCCAATGATGACAGATACACTGCACCCATTTCTAAAACAAGTAGCGATTATCGTGCAGGTAAAAATTTCTCACGAGATGTAGCAAATAAAATTTTTAAATAAATTTTCAAAGGGCGTAATTCACACACGCCCTTTTATTTGAATCTTTGATATTAAAGCTAATTATTCCTGCTCAACCGTAAAAAACAGTTCTTCCTGTTTCAAAGCATTGCCGTCTGCATCGGTCAATGCTGCTTCTACTGCGGAAAACTTGATCACGGCAAGGCTGAGGCTACCTTGTTCAGTCAGTGCCGTGTTAAGGATGACGCCTGCTTCTTCTTCGCCGACTTTGACGGCAATACCGGCGGCTTCTAAAGAATCGCCGCTTAATACGGTCAGACCGCGTTTGACTTGGCCTCGGTATTGGGCGCGGGCGATGATTTCTTGGCCGGGGTAGCAGCCTTTACGGAAATGGACTGCGCCGATGATGTGTTGGTTCAGCATTTGGGCAACAGCCGCTTCTTTGGTTGCGGCGCAAATCCACGGATAGCCGCTGCGGATTTCGTGCAGGTTCCACGCGTTTTCGGCTCCTGATTGATATTCGGCTGCGTTTTCAGCTGCTGAAATTTTCAGACGGCCTGTGTGCGGCAAGGCAATTTCTATGGTGTTTTCTTGAATTTGAGCTGGGAAAGACAGTTGCGGTTCGGCAGCAGGATGAGGTTCTGCATTGTCTGCCAACTCGCCGCTGACTGCTAAATCAGGCATCAGCTCGAAGACGACTTTTGCACGCAAGACGAACATTCTCAGGCGTTTGACGATGGCTTCGGCCAGGTCTTGCGCCATGACCAACAGTAAATCTTCTCCGCGATTGACGACCAACATATTCGCCAACACACGGCCTTTAGGCGTATTGTATGTGGCGTAACATGCCTGACCGATAGCTAAATTATTAATATCATTGGATAATTGACCATGAAGAAATGAAGCTCTGTCTTCACCGCTGACACGGACAACGCCGAAAAAAGGCAGGCGGGTTTGCATAATCGACTCCTTAAATTGTAGATGCTGAATTATCGCCCAAATTGCTGCTTATTATCAAATAAATTCAGGCCGTCTGAATGTTTCAGACGGCCTGTTGTTTAGGTTCAAACAATCAAAATTATTTGATGCTGACTTTGCGGATAATCACGGCTTCGGTTGGAACATCTTGGTGGAAGCCGCGTGTCGCTGTTTTTACTTTGCTGATTTTACGGACGACGTCCATGCCGGAAGTAACTTTACCGAAAACAGCATAGCCGTAGCCTTGAGGGGTTTTGCTTTTGAAATTCAAAAAGTCATTGTCTGCTGTATTGATAAAGAACTGGCTGGTTGCTGAATTCGGATCGCCGGTGCGCGCCATGGCGATGGTGCCGACATTATTTTTCAAGCCGTTGTATGCTTCATTGGTGATGGCTTTATCGGTGGGTTTTTGAACCATATTCTCGGTAAATCCGCCGCCTTGAATCATAAAATTGTCGATAACGCGGTGGAAAATCGTGTTGTCGTAAAAACCTTTTTTGGCGTAATTGACAAAGTTTGCCACGGTTTTCGGCGCTTTGACTTCATCCAGCTCCAGTTGGATGTTGCCCATATTGGTTTCAATCACGGCATGGGTAACCGCTTGCGCTTGCACGGAAAGCGAGAGTGCGAGGGCGCACAGGGTCAGTTTGATGGATTTTTTCATATGTCTTCTCGAATAATGTATTGTGAAAATGGAATATTAACCTTGTTTCGCGTGAAATCCATAAAAAACATGTAAGATTTTTCAAGCAAAAAACATAAGGCAATCAAATCAGGCCGTCTGAAAAGGGATAAAAACCAAATTCTTGCTTTTTATCATTCCTTTTCAGACGGCCTGCTATTACAGTCAAACCGAAATCAGATTAGAAATCCAATTCCGCTTTCAGCCAGTAAGTGCGCGGCATACCAACGACGGCGAAGCTGCGGTCGAATTTGCCGCGCTGTACCTGCCAGTAGTTTTTGTTGAACAGGTTTTCTACCGAGCTGCTGACGGTCAGAGTGTTTTTGCCGAGCTTGGTTTTGTAGCGCGCACCTACGTCAACCAAGGTATAGGACGGGAAGGCGTATTGTTTTTGCGTGTCTTGGTAAGACTTGCCGAAATACGAAACGTTGCCGTTCAGGGTCAAGCCTTTGGCAAACGGGGTGTCCCACTCAATGCCTGCTTTGGCAATCACGCGCGGGTTAGCGACTTGTACGCCGTTAACCAGCATATCGCGTGAATTTGGGTAGTCTTTCACGGTCGATTGCAGATACATCAGACCCAAAGTCGGACGCAAAGTATTGTTGAGCAAGTTCGCGTAGGTGTTGAACTCGATACCGCGGCTGCGTTCCATGCCTTGTTCGTCTCCGGACGCGCCGCCTTGGGCTTTATAGCGGGCAAAATCAGAATTGTTGCCGTAAGTCAGGCTGCCGTTGGTATTGGTCTGACCGCGCCAGTAGCCCGGACGTTTGATTTGGAACGCGTTCAACGTGGTCACGAAATTACCCCAGTTTTTGCGCACGCCGACTTCAAACTGACGGCTGACACGAGGTTTGGACATCGTAGTTTCGTCGGAATCATCGGTTTTGATGTCGGCAGGCTCCAAGTCTTCCATATAGTTGCCGTAAACGACCAAATCAGGTTGCGGCACCCATGCGGCCATCAGCATCGGGCTGAAGCGTTTGGCATCGCCGCTTTGAACCGGTTTACCCTTTTGAGCCGGTGTCTTGTCGGTGTATTCGACATATTGATAGCGGCCGCCCAAAGTCAGACGGTATTTGTTGTCGGCAAAGCCCAGTGTATCAGACAAGGCTAAGCTGTTGACTTTGATGTTGGCATCAAGATAGGCAGAGCTTTCCCAATCGGTTGCATAGTCAGGTTGGAAAGAATCAAGTTGCGCTGCAATATCACCGTTTGTCTTAATCACGGCACTGCTGCTGCCTGCCGCCGAACCGCGCAGAGTGGCACGTTGTCGGATGATGCGGTCGAAGGCAGTGCTCCAGTTGTGGCTGACCGGACCGGTTTCAAACTCGCCGCGTGCGGACAAATTCATACTCAAGGTACGGAAATACTGGTCAGTCAGACGTACCGTACCGGTCGTATATTGATGACCATCAGCACATGCTTTAGCACTTGAAGTTGTTGAATCCCATTGTGTCGTTGATGTAGCGTTTGAATTTATAAGACGAGTACGAGCAGCATATGAATTACAAACTGTCGGAGAAATCAGCGTACCGTAATAACGCGCTTTGTTGTAACCAATACCGCCGGTAATTTGCGCATTTTCAAACGCATCCCATTCGAAAGTCAGCATATTGGTTTGACCGACGGTATTTTGCCAGTTCCAAGAAGGCAGCAGGTTGGTCTTACCGTCAGGTGCATCAAACAGACGGCCTTGCAGGTTTTGAATATCCTGCATACGCGCGCGGCCGCCGTTAGTTTTACGTTTTGCGTAGATAGAGTCGAGCGCTACGCGCAGTTTTTCGCCGCGATAATCTGCATTCAAAGCAAATTCTTTGTTGTCTTCACTGTAGCCGTGACGCGGGGTATCGCCGTGGCGCAGTTTTCCATTGGCGCGCACGCCGAATTCTTTGTTTTCGCCGAAGCGTTGGCCCAAGTCGAATGTGCCTTGGGCGCGGTTGTTGCTGAACCAGCCCAAACCGATTTTGCGGTTACCTTCGTCGGCGGCTTTTTTGGTTTCGATATTGACGGAACCGGATACCGCGCCTTCAGGGTCCATGCCGTTTACGGCGGTGGATGCGCCTTTAATCAGTTGCGCGGAGCCGACTTGCACGCTGGCCGTGCCTTGTGTGCCGTACATACCTGCCAAACCGTTGACGCTGAATTGGCGCGCATCAAGCTGATAGCCGCGGAAATACAGACCGGTCAAGGTGTTGCTTTCACCGCCAAACTGCCAAGTCGAAGCGTCTTTTTTCGCTACGGCATCCACCAAAGTACGCGCTTCGGTATTGTTGAGGGCTTTTTCGTCGTAATTGACGACAGTAATCGGAGCGGTAAAGGCATTGGCTTTACCCAACACACCCAAATTCACACGGTCGCGCATATCGCCGTCACTAGCAATAGAATACGAGCGCGCAGCCTTCACGCGTTTGGCGTTGGCTTGGACTTTGACTTCCTGCACTTCTGCATATGCTTCGGGAGCAGAAGTGGCTTCATCGGCGGCGTAGGCGAATGCGCTTGCAACCACAAGCGGCATCAGGGCTAATTTGCTGTTCATAAAATACCTTCTGATTTGAAATATTAATAATTCTTATATCGGGTAAAGAATTACAAAGTAATTTAGTTTTGCGATTATATTTGATAAGATTTCCGCTTTCCATAAAAACAAATAAGAACCGTTTGTAAAAACAAAAAATACAACAGTTCGGAAAACTATTATTACAGTTACCATAGTCAAATAAATTTGTCGTCCTTTCAGACGGCCTTTACTTCCTTTCAGAGAACACCTCATGCAAAAATGGCAAATCGAGCTTTATTCCACGCCGTCTTGGCTGTTACAGACCTTATTGATGGTCGCCGCCGCCTCGGCGGTGATTCTGTTTTTGGCACGCGAAACGCGCTTCGGGCGCGAGTTTGCCTATATCCTGCGCCTGTGCCTGACGCCGAAAAGTACCGTCAAAGTTTTGCTGCTGATTACGGCGATGATTACGCTGCTGTTAACCGAAGTACGGCTGAACGTATTGAGTACCTTTATGTCCAAAGGGCTTTACGATTCGATGCAGGATTTGAACGCCTCCGCGTTTTGGATGTTTGCAGCGATGAACGCGGGCGTGGTGTTGATACGGGCGTTTAACAACGTCGTCAACGATTTTCTCGATCAAGGCTTGGCGATTAAATGGTCGGAGCGGCTCAATGAAGTTTTGACTTCGCGCTGGCTTGCCGACAAAAACTACTACCGCCTGCAAATGCGCCGCCATGCACCGGACAACATCGACCAGCGTATCCAACAGGACGCGCAGGATTTCATCGCTTCGACCATCGAATTTGTGCGCGGCATGGTCAATTCGGTCGTTACCTCGCTGGAATTTGCCGTTGTTTTGTGGGGCTTGGCAGGCATCCTGACCGTATTCGGCTTTGACATTCCGCGCGGCATTGTTTGGTTCGTCTTTATCTTTGTGATTTTGGCGACCTTTATCGCCATGTGGATAGGCAACCCTTTGATTCGTTACAACTATGAAAACGAAAAGCTCAACGGCGACTACCGTTACTCCCTCATCCGCGTGCGCGACCACGCCGAAAGCGTGGCGTTTTACAGTGGCGAAAAACACGAACACGACCAGCTTGCCAACCGCTTCAAAGCCATCATCCGCAACCGTTGGCGCATCGCCCGCCAAAGCGTCTGCTTAAGCGGCTTTAACGACATGTTTACCAACGGAATCAAGCTCTTCCCCATTATTTTGCAAGCCCCGCGCCTGTTTGCCGGACAAATCAAAATCGGCGACATCCAGCAGACCGTCCAAGCCTTCGCCCGACTGCAAAACGCCCTGTCCTTCTTTCGGATGTTCTACAACAAATTCACCGCCTACCGCGCCCGACTGGAGCGTCTGTACGGATTTTTGCTGAGTACGGAAGAACAACACAGCGCGCAGCAACCCGACATTACCGAAGTTTCAGACGACCTCTCGCTGGAAAACGTCGCCCTGTTCCGCCACAACGGCGAAATCCTGTTGAGCGGCATCAACGTCAACCTCAAAAGCGGCGATTCCCTGCTGATACGCGGCCCGAGCGGTTGCGGCAAAACTTCGCTGCTGCGCGCGCTGGCGGGGCTTTGGCCGTTCGGCAGCAGCGGCAAAGTCAGCCGTCCGCCGCATCAAGACATCCTCTTCCTGCCGCAACGCCCGTATACGGCGCAAGGCAGCCTGCGCGACGCGATTTGTTACCCCAACATCGACAAACAGCATCCCGAACTAGCCGAAGCCATGAACACCTGCCGCTTAGGTTATCTAATTGATAAATTGGATAAAACCGACGACTGGCAACACAAACTCTCCCCCGGCGAACTGCAACGCGTCGCCTTCATCCGCGCCCTGCTCTCGCAGCCCAAAGTCATCCTGCTCGATGAAGCCACCGCCGCTTTGGACGAACCGACCGAAGCCATGCTCTACCGTGCCCTAAAGCAAAAACTGCCCGACAGCATCATCATCAGCATCGGACACCGCAGCACGCTCAACGAATTCCATGATTTATGCCTCGATGTCGGTCATGTAGAATGCTGAATTAATGGCATACCAAAGGCCGTCTGAAACAGTGAAAAACGAAATCCAACGATTTTGTCATCGCCGTTTCAGACGGCCTTTTCAAACGCCATGGCATGTTTATTTGCTATACTCTGCACTGTGTTAACGTCGTCTAAAAAATATTTATGAAAACCCTGGCCCTTATTCCACATTACAACCATCCGACCACCATCAGCCACGTTGCCCAAACCATGCGCGGCTTCGGTTTAAACGTTTTAATTGTGGACGACGGTTCACGCGAAGAATGCAAACCTGTATTGCAGGCTTTGGTTTCAGACGGCATTGATGTCCTTTACCGTCCCATCAACGGCGGCAAAGGCGCAGCGGTCAAAACCGGCTTGGAATACGCTCAAGAACATAGTTATACCCACGTCTTACAGGTTGATGCAGACGGCCAGCATTGCTTGAGCGACACACCCAAACTCCTCGCCGCAGCAGAACAAAACCCCGAAGCCGTTGTTTGCGGCTGGCCGCAATACGGCGATGACGCGCCCAAAGCACGGCTTTACGGACGCAAAATTACCGATTTCTGGAATATGCTGCACACTTGGTCATGCGACATCAAAGACGGTATGTGCGGCTTCCGCCTCTATCCGCTTGCACCCGCGCTATCCGTTGTCCGCGAAGAAACCGTAGGCGACCGCATGGACTTCGACACGGAAATCCTTATCCGCCTGTACTGGCGCGACGTCAAACCGGTTTGGATTAAAACACCCGTCCAATACGCCGCCGACGGCGTGTCCCACTTCGATGCCTTTGCCGACAATGTCCGCATCAGCAAAATGCACACACGGCTGTTTTTCGGCATGTTGAAACACCGATTAGGTAAAGTTTTCGGAAAGGCCGTCTGAAACCATGACCGATAATAAACAAACCCATTGGGCGGCGCAGCCCGAACGCGGCAGCCGCCTGTTTCTCACTCTGACCACATTGATGGTGCGCTATCTGCCGGCTTTTTTCATGAGACCGTGCATTTGGTTTGTGGTGCTGTATTTTTATGCAACCGCGCCCAAACCGCGCCGCCATGTCTTACGCTATCAAACCCGTCTTCAGACGGCCTTTCCCCATATCGTCCTGCCGAAACACAGCGTATTCAAACAATTCATCGCATTTGGCGAAGCGGTTTGCGACCGTTTTGCCGTGTGGCAACGCAAAATCCGTTATGAAGATTTGGTGATTGAAGATCCGGACGACATCTATTCGCAAATCAAGCGCAACGAACGCGGCCAGATTTTTGCCTGTTCGCACTTGGGCAATACCGAAGTTTGCCGTGCGCTGGTGTCGCACCATAAAGATTTCAGACTCAACGTATTGGTGCACAGCAAACACGCGCAGGCATTTAACGAGGCATTGCAAAAAGCCGGTGCAGATCATATCCGTCTGATTCAAGTAACAGATTTGGACACCACCCTGATGATGGAATTGAACAGCCGTATCGAAAACGGCGAATGGATTGCCATCGCGGCCGACCGCGTGCCTGTACGCGGCGAGAAAACCGCCGACATTAATTTCTTAGGCCATACCGCCCCTATGCCGCAAGGCGCGTGGCTGTTGGCTTCGCTTTTAAAAACACAGGTAAATACACTGTTTTGCGTTAAACAAAACGGCCGCTATCATTTGAAACTGCGCCGCTTTACCGATACTTCCAGCTGGAAACGCGGCAGCCGCGAGGCTTCCGTCAAAGACGCAATGCAGGGTTTTGCCGACATTTTGGCGCAAGAATGTGCGCAAAATCCGCTACAATGGTTCAATTTTTATGATTTTTGGGGCGAAGACGCCGTCTGAAACCATCACACTCACTCTTTTAAACCATGAAAAAACACATCTACTGCCAACACAGCTTTGAAACCGAAGTTCCTTTTTTTGACGTAGATGCCATGCACATCGTGTGGCACGGCAACTATGTCAAATACCTTGAAACCGCACGTTGTGCTTTTCTGTCTTCCATCAGTTACGACTACAACGAAATGGGACGGCAAGGGTACAGCTGGCCGATTGTGCAGATGAACCTCAAATACATCCGCCCTGCCCGTTTCGGCCAAAAAATCCGCGTTGATATGGACATTGTCGAAATCGAAAGCTGCCTGCGTATTGATTACACCATTTACGATGTTGAAACCAACGAAAAACTGACCCGCGCTTCAACTACCCAAGCCGCAGTGTCGCTTTCAGACGGCCTGATGCAGTTTCAAACGCCGGACAGCTGGTTGGAAGCAGTAAAAAGACATCCGACATTTAAGGCCGTCTGAAAAATTTAGAGATTAAATAACATATTGCCTGCTTATCAGCATTACCCTTTATAATTTTAAGTTTCCGTTTCAGACGGCCTTTATCCTCAATCCACACACAATTATGCTACTAAACCTCAACCGCTTTGCCTTTCCTGTTTTCTTAAAAGAAACCCGCCTGCTTACTGCCCTCGCCCTGCCTATGCTGTTGGCGCAAGTGGCGCAAGTGGGTATTGGTTTCGTCGATACGGTGATGGCCGGTGGCGCAGGTAAGGAAGATTTGGCCGCGGTGGCTTTGGGCAGCAGCGAATTCTCGACGATTTACATTACCTTTATGGGCGTGATGGCGGCATTGAACCCGATGATTGCCCAGCTATACGGCGCAGGTAAAACCGAAGAAGTTGGCAAAACAGGAATGCAGGGCATTTGGTTTGGCTTGTGTTTGGGCGTATTCGGCATGCTGTTGATGTGGGCGATGATTATACCTTTCCGTCATTGGCTGACATTGAACGATTATGTCGAAGACACGATGGCGCAATATATGTTCTTTACCAGCTTGGCAATGCCAGCAGCCATGATACACCGTGCCCTGCACGCTTATGCCTCCAGCTTGAACCGTCCGCGCGTGATTATGTTGGTCAGCTTTGCGGCATTTGTGTTGAATGTGCCGCTGAACTATGTGTTCGTTTACGGCAAATTCGGTATGCCTGCTTTAGGCGGCGCAGGTTGCGGCGTAGCAACGGCGGCGGTATTTTGGTTCAGCGCATTGGCTTTGTGGCTTTATATCGCCAAAGAAAAATTCTTCCGTCCGTTTGGTTTGACGGCAAAAATCGGCAAACCTGATTTGGCGGCTTTCAAACAGATTTGGAAAATCGGCGCACCCATCGGCTTGTCTTATTTTCTAGAAGCCAGCGCGTTTTCGTTTATCGTCTTTTTGGTGGCACCATTCGGCGAGGATTATGTCGCCGCCCAACAAGTCGTCATCAGCCTGTCGGGCATTTTGTATATGGTTCCGCAAAGCGTCGGCTCTGCAAGCACGGTACGCGTAGGCTTTTCGCTCGGGCGGCGCGAGTTTTTGCGGGCGCGTTATATTTCAGGCGTTTCGCTGGTGTTGGGCTGGGTACTTGCCACCTGCACCGCGCTGCTCTTGGTCATCTTTCGCTTCCAGTTGGCCAGTATATACACCAACGATGCGGCAGTATTAGGCATTGCCGCGACCGTTTTATTTTTCGCCTCCCTATTCCAACTGGCAGACGCTACCCAATGTATCGCTTCATATGCGTTGCGCGGCTATAAAGTGACCAAAATGCCGATGTTCATCCATGCCGCCGCTTTCTGGGGCTGCGGCCTGTTGCCCGGCTACCTGCTTGCCTATCATGTCGATATGGGCATTTACGGCTTCTGGACCGCGCTGACCGTTTCACTGACGATTGCCGCCATCGCATTGGTATGGTGCCTGGAGCTTTGCAGTAAAGAGATGATCAAATCGCATAAGGCCGTCTGAAAAATACAAGCAGTCTTTCTCCAATGATTACGCTATTTAATCAACGAATTCCTATTTTAAAGTTAAGCCCATGCAACCCATCCAATACCAAACCGACCTCACCTCCTACAACACTTTCGGCCTGAAAGCCCAAGCTCAAGCATTTGTCGCACTCAAACATGCCGACGAGTTGCGCAACATCGTCCGACTGCCCGAGTTCAACCGAGATACTGTGTTATGGCTCGGCGGCGGCAGCAATATCCTTTTGATGGAGGACTACGCCGGTCTGGTTGTTCATATGGAAAACAAGGGAATTCGTGAAATTGAGCATTCAGACGACCTGGTTTATATCGAAGCGCAAGCCGGGGAAATTTGGCATGATTTTGTTTTGCATACGGTTGAACTGGGTTTAAGCGGGCTGGAAAACCTGAGCCTGATTCCGGGTACGGTCGGCGCGTCTCCGGTACAAAATATCGGTGCATATGGTGTTGAAGCGAAAGATGTTATCCATAGCGTACGCTGCTTTGATTTGGATACGGAAACCTTTGTCGAGCTTTCCAATGCCGACTGTGACTTTGCCTATCGTGAAAGCCTGTTCAAACAGGAAGGCAAGGGACGTTATGTGATTGTTTCGGTTGTCTTTGCGTTGAAAGAGCATTTTGTGCCGAACTTGGGCTATGGCGATTTGGCGGCAGCGGTTGCCGAACTGAGCCAAGGCCGTGAGGCGACGGCCAAAGATGTTTCCGATGCAGTGTGTGCAATCCGCAACAGTAAACTGCCTAATCCTAACGTACTTGGTAATGTTGGGAGTTTCTTTAAAAACCCTGTTGTCAGCGCTGAAAAAGCGGCCGATTTGTTGCAGCAATACCCCATTATGCCACGCTATCCGCAGCCTGACGGTTCGGTCAAACTCGCGGCCGGCTGGCTGATTGACCAATGCCGTCTGAAAGGCCATCAGATCGGCGGCGCGGCAGTGCATGACAGACAGGCTTTGGTTTTGGTGAATAAAAACAATGCATCTGCGCAAGATGTCCACCAGCTGGCACAATATGTTTGTAATACAGTATTTACTCAATTTCAGGTAGAATTACACGCAGAACCCAACTGGCTGCCTACTTCATACAGCCTGTAAAACAAAGGAGTGTATCCCATGCCGCGCATTGCCAAAGTCAACACTTACACACGAATCATCAATGCCAGCCTCGCCTTATTCAACGAAGAAGGCGAGCGCAATATCAGCACCAACCACATTGCCGCCCATTTAGGTATCAGCCCGGGCAACCTCTACTACCATTTCCGCAACAAAGACGAAATCATCGTCCAATTGTTTAAGCGTTACAGCGAGGCCCTGCTTGTCTACCTTAACGAAGCCGTGTTGCCGTCTAATGTGGAAGACTCCATCAACTACATGGCCGGTATTTATGATGTGATGTGGGAATACCGTTTCCTTTTCAGCGATGTAAATACCCTGCTTGCCCGCAGTGCCGAATTATTGGGCGAACACAATACCTTTACCCAAGCCAAAGTTTCCCCGCTGTTGGTCAACCTGCTGACCCAGCTCAACGGTCTGAACATCATCAGCGCAGACCAAACCGCCATGAACGACCTTGCCGTCAATATGTGGATGGTGACAAAATACTGGTTCGACTTCGACAGCTCCCTGCGCGGCCGCGCCAAGTTGACCGAAGATTCCAAAGTACGGGGCATCAGCCGCACACTCAGCCTGTTGCGCCCTTACCTCCTGCCGGAACACCGTGCCGAATTCGACCAAAAAATCGGCAGCAACCATTAATTCTTCCATACAAAGGCCGTCTGAAAACGTGGCTTTAACCAAGTTAAAGCTATTTTCAGACGGCCTGTTAATTTTCGGATGCTTTATTTATGCACCTTCCCGATATTTCCATTCTCGGCCTGGGCTATCTCGGCCTGCCGCTGGCACAAAAATTTTATGAGCAAGGTAGTCAGGTAGCCGCCATCAAACGTAACCTGACCTCTGATGACATCAATCTGCCGATTGAACTCGACATTATCGATTTGAATCAAGACGATATTTTTCACAGTTTGGCCTTGTGGCAAAACCATATCAACAAGCCGACATGGTTTTGCCTGCTTCCGCCTTCTTCATTAAACCATTACGCCGATACCCTGAAAAAATGGATTCAACTTGCCGAGCAATCTAAGGTAAAACACATCATCTTCACCAGCAGCACCAGCGTGTATGGCGACCAAACACGCATATGCGATGAAACCACGTCTCCCGATCCGCAAACCGAATCCGCCCGTCAAATCCTCGCAGTCGAGCAAGCTTTGTTTGAAAGCGCCGTCCCCCATATCGACATACTGCGGCTGGGCGGACTTTATTCTGCCGACCGTCATCCTGTTACCAAGCTGGTTCAAAAAACACGCATTCAAGGCGGCAATCAACCCGTCAATATTCTTCATAAAGACCTTGCCGTCCAAGTTCTCTTTCAGACGGCCTGCCAAGCTGACGGCAAGCGTATCCGCAATATTGTCGAATCCCGCCACCCAAGCCGGGCTGAATTTTATACTGCCGAAGCGGTCAAACTCGGCCTACCGGCTCCTGATTTCATCGTTGATGACAAAAGCAACGGCAAAATTGTAAATACCGTTTGCGCAGACGGTCTAAGCCTGTAAAATTGCGACTCAATCCATTAATCCGTTTCAGATGGCATTTAGAGTAAACCATGTCCGCCCTATTTCCCCTTATCAACCACCTGATACAGCAAAATCCAGAGCAACAGCGCGAGCTGTCTGAATTTGCAGGCAGCATCATCTGCATCAGCCTGACCGGTTTCAGACTGACCGGACGCATCAGCGAACAAGGTTTTCTTGAAACCGCAAACGAAACCGCCGACACCAACATCACATTCCACAACAGCGCCATCCAAAAAATCCTCCAAGGCGGTCAGCCCGGCGTGGGCGACATCAGCCTCGAAGGCGACTTGGTCTTGGGCATGTCCGTCCTTCCTATTTTGGGTGGACTGCGCTATTATCCGAGCGACGATTTAGCGCGTGTATTCGGTCATGTGGCCGCAGAAAGCATCAGTTCGCGCGCCGGCGATATCGGCCGCACCATGAAAAAAATCGGCAAAAGCATTGCCGAGCAAATCAGCGACTTTTCACGCGAACCCGAATCCCCTGTTATCGACCAAGCCACGCTTGCCGAATGGTTGGAAGAAGTGGACAAACTGCGTGACGACGTTGCCCGCCTAAACGAACGCCTCGACCGGCTCGAGCGCGATATCTGGATAGATTAGACACTTAATTTCAGACGGCCTACTATCATGAAAAGCCCATTTAAAAACATCGGTATCGTTACACGTCCCAATACGCCCGAAATTCAAGATACCGTCCACACATTGGTTTCTTTTCTGCGCGAAAACGGCTTCACCATCTATCTGGATGAATTGAGCGTAGAAGAACACTGCGTCTATATCCAAGACTCCGCCTACTGCGAAACCGTAAACAAAGCCCAGCTGGGCAAATATTGCGACCTCGTCATTGTGCTCGGCGGCGACGGCACCTTCCTCTCCGCCGCCCGCGAAGTCGCCCCGCGCGCCGTCCCCATCATCGGCATCAATCAAGGCCACTTGGGCTTCCTCACCCAAATCTCACGCGATACCATGGTTGAGGGCATCCGCCCCGTACTGGAAGGCAAATATCTGCCCGAGGAGCGCATCCTCATCGAAGCCAGCATCATTCGTGACGGCGAAACCATCGAACGCGCCCTCGCCCTCAACGACACCGTACTGTCTCGTGGCGGTACAGGACAAATGATTGAATTTGAAGTATTTATCAATCAAGAATTCGTCTATACCCAACGTTCGGACGGCCTGATTATTTCCACACCGACAGGTTCGACCGCCTACGCACTTGCCGCCGGCGGCCCCATCATGCAGGCCGGCCTGCACGCCTTCACGCTTGTGCCTATCTGCCCGCAATCCATGACCAACCGTCCGATTGCCATCCCCGACACCAGCGTAATCGAAATCCTCATTACCAAAAGCGGCGACGCACGCGCACACTTTGACGGACAATCCCATATCGACGTGCAAAACTTCGACCGCATCCTCATCCGCCGCTATCACAATCCCTTGCGCGTCCTCCATCCTACCGATTACCAGTACTTCAAAACCCTGCGTCAAAAGCTGCACTGGGGCGAACAATTGATTTAAACAACTTCAATAAACAGGCTTACCATGAAAACCATTTCAAAAACCTTAATCATTGCACTGTGTGCCCTTTCCTCCCTATCCGTCTCCGCACACGGCATGCACAAAAGCAAACCCTTGTCCTTTGAAGAATTGCCGAAAATCTGCCAGCAATACTTTACCCGCGCGGATGCGTGTTACCAAAAAGCAGGCGATAAAGCATCGTTCCAACGCGACAACACAAAATACCTGCGTCAAATCCTGCCTGCCGCCGACGTAGGACAACGTGAACGCATGTGCCAAATTGCCATGGATACATTCGCTGAAAAAACAAAAAACTTAAGCTGCGAATAAAGACCTCTGTCTTAGCTCTAGCAATTTCTGATTTCATAAAAAGGCCGTCTGAAATTTCAGACGGCCTTTTGGGGGATTAGTTATGAAGGGAGAGAACAACCTTCAGGCATAATAATTTCACAATCGTCCAATCCGCCCTTTTTGCAGTTTTGCAAAGCTATTTGCTCAACTGTTCCTGGATGACCTGCACCGGTAACTACAACGAATTTATTTTTAATTTTTCCCGCTGCTGCTGCAACACAACCATTCCGTACCCATGCAATTACTTTACATGGGGTATTCTTGCTTCCACGTTGACAACGTTGAATTGCAGCCTGTTGAGCTTCAGCCTTGGAATCATGGTTCAGAGACCCAGCAATATGACCAACCTTTGAACTATATGCTAAAGCGCCAAATTTTGGGGGTCTATGGACATAAATGTGTTCAATTATTTGTTGTGACTGCTTATGTGCTTGCGAACAATTGGGATTGTAACCATATTGACATAGCATTTGATCATTTTGTAATGCGCCTTTTGTTGCATCGTATGTAGGGTTTGCTGAAAAAGCTGTATTTACCAATACTATAGAAATTATTAAATAAGAATATTTCATCAATGATATTCCTTTATTTAGTTTTGCTTTACTTGTGAAGATTGCCGAATTAGACTTGCACCACTCTTAGGCTGAACAATATATCTCATTATATTATAAAATCAACGCTTTGATTAGCGTTTACATATACTCCCTTTATATAATTCGATCTAACATGATTGGATACTACATTATCATTAACAACTATTTATTAGTTGCTTGAACCATCCTCTAAATGAAGTAGCACCTATCAACTGTTTCCATTACTGATTACGAATAAGTACAAACTAAGTTAAAATAAAACAAACCGGATTCCCAGTTGATAGAAATCCGGTTTTCTTTTTTGATTATTTGATTTTCAGATGGCCTTTTATACAACTTAAGAAAAGACATAAATCATAAGCAACTTATTTCAAGATTGTCCGTTTTCATCTGATACTACAAATATTCCTTTAAAACCTATTATATTTTCCCCACCATATTTCCTTGTTTGGAAACCAAAAGTTGGTCGATTTTCAAATTTTCAGTATCGATGATTTCAAACTTATAACCGGCATAAACCAGAAAATCCGTACGCTTCGGGATTTTGCGCAGGGAATACATCATAAAGCCGGCGATGGTTTCATAATTTTCCGAATTGGGAAACTCTTCAATATCCAGCGCGCGCATGACATCGGTAAGCGGCGTGGCACCGTCCACCAACCATGTATCTTCGGTACGGCGGATGATTTGCGGCTCTTCTTCGGTATTAACCAGCTCGCCCATCACAATGCTCATCACGTCTTTCAGCGTTACCACGCCGACCACGAGCGCGTATTCGTTTACCACTACGGCAAAGTCTTCGCCGGAAGTCTTGAAGGTCTCCAATACATCATAAAGCGACAGCGTATCGGGAATAAACAAGGCTTTGCGCAACACGCGCTTGTCGGTCAGGCGGACGTCTTTTTCTTTTAAAAACAAAGTCAGCAGCGTATGCGATTCGATATAGCCGATGACGCGTTCCAAGTCGCCGTCGCATACGAGGAATTTATTGTGCGGTTTTTCCGACATCATTTCCAACACGGTATCGCTGTCGTCGTGTTTATCAAAATAGGCGATATATTCGCGCGTACTCATGGTGGAAGTGACCGTACGCTCCTGCATATCGAAAATGTTTTCAATCAGATAGTGTTCTTGTTCTTTCAATACACCAGCCTGCGCACCGGCATCAACGACGGCATAAATATCTTCCGAGGTCAGCTGCTCCTGACGGACGGTTGAGATTTTGAAGAGTTTGAATATTGCGTTTGCTAATCCGTCAAAAACCCAGACAAGGGGCTTTAAGATAAAAATCAAAAACATCATCGGACGGACAATGCGTACCGCCACCGCTTCGGGATGGGTCATCGCCATGCGCTTGGGCATCAGGTCGGCAATTAAAATAAAGCTGCCTGTAACCAGCGAGAAAGTCAGCAAAGAGGCAACTGTGCTGCCCCAACTGCCTGCATTCTCCAACAGCTTGCCAAAATACGGACGTATTGCCGCCTCGCCGACAATACCGGCAAGAATGGCGACGGCGTTCAAACCGATTTGGACAACGGTAATAAAACTGCCCGGCTGCTGCTGCATATTGATTACGTCAAGCGCACGCGTATCGCCGCCATCTTTCGCCATAACCTGCAATTTGATTTTGCGTGCCGAAGCAAGCGCGAGTTCGGAACAGGATACAAACGCGCTAATGACAATCAGCAGGCACAATAATAGTAAGGCTTCAAAAATATTCATGAAAATTTGTGTGTATGGTATAGGTTAAAAATATTCAAACAGCAAAGGCCGTCTGAAAAACTCAATTTAATCTTAGATTTATATTATGTACATTTATTGTTTTAATCATCCAGCGCCTCTTCATCCAAGGATTTCAACCATTTCAGCTTTTCGCCAATTTTGATTTCCAGGCCGCGCGGAACGGGTTGGTAGAAATCGGGTTCATCCAAACCATCGGGCATATAGCTTTCTCCGGCGGCGTAGGCGTTCGGTTCGTCGTGGGCATAGCGGTATTCGCGTCCGTAGCCCAATTCCTTCATCAACTTGGTCGGTGCATTGCGCAGATGGACGGGCACTTCGTCGCTGGCATTTTCTTTGACGAAGCGGCGCATTTGGTTATATGCCTTGTAACCCGCGTTGGATTTGGCGGCAGCGGCAAGGTACAGCACGGCTTGCGCCAGTGCGAGTTCCCCTTCCGGCGAGCCTAAGCGCTCATAAGTAGTGGCGGCATCATTGGCAATCGTTAAGGCACGCGGATCGGCCAAGCCGATATCTTCCCATGCCATGCGGACAATGCGGCGGGCAAGATAGCGCGGGTCGGTGCCGCCGTCGAGCATACGGCAGAACCAATAGAGCGCGGCATTCGGATGCGAACCGCGCACGGATTTGTGCAGCGCAGAAATTTGGTTGTAGAAACTCTCGCCACCCTTATCAAAACGGCGGATTTGCGCACCTAAGCTGTCGGCAAGAAATTCGGCGGTTAAGGTTTTCAGACGACGTGTATCGGCAGCGCGTAAAAGTTGTTCCAACAGATTCAACAATCTGCGCGCATCGCCGTCGGCGGTATTGACGAGCAGCTCCTGCGCATCGGCTTCAATCGTGAAATCTCGGTATTCGGGCAACGCCAACACTTTGGCAATCAGCTTTTTGAGGTCGTCTGAAGACAAGGATTGCAAAACATATACCTGAGCGCGGCTCAACAGCGCAGGATTGACTTCGAACGACGGATTTTCCGTAGTCGCGCCGATAAAGGTCAGCAAACCGCTTTCGACATGGGGCAAAAACGCGTCCTGCTGCGCCTTGTTGAAGCGGTGGACTTCATCGACAAACAAAATCGTCGTGCGTCCCTGTTGCAAAGCGATTTCGGCTTTATCGATTGCCTCGCGTATGTCTTTCACGCCGGAGAATACGGCGGAAACAGGCAAAAACTGGGCGTTGAAACTCTGCGCCAAAATCCGCGCCAACGTCGTCTTGCCCACGCCCGGCGGCCCCCATAGCAACATAGAATGCGGCTTTCCTCCCTCGACCGCCACGCGCAAAGGTTTGCCTTCGCCGATTAAGTGCTGCTGCCCAATGACATCATCTAAAGAATGCGGGCGCAGGCGTTCGGCTAAAGGGGCATCGGGTTGTCGGGCGAAAAGGTCGGACATAGCGGCTTTCGTGCTGGCTGATTGAAAAGAAAACTCGCTAGCATTATACGGCAGTTTCGCAAACTCACATATCGGGCCGCATTACGGTATAATACATGCTATTTTGAGAACTCTTCGGGCGTTTCAGACGGCCTTGCTTACAGGAAACATCATGACTTCAAAAACTCTTTTGGCAGCTGTTACATCAGCTTTCTTATTGGGTGCATGCGCTACCGGCGGCGAATCTTTCGGCGGTTTGGGCAGCGGTACAGGTATCGGCAGCAGCGTAGTGAAAATGGCGGTAGACAGCCAATGCCGTACCGAGTTAAACAAACGTAACGAATGGCGTGTCATTGCTTTGGCCATGAGCGCGGAAAAACAAGCCGAATGGGAAAATAAAATCTGCGGCTGCGCCAGCGAAGAAGCGCCAAACCAATTGACTGCAACCGAAATGATGCAGGTATTGAGTCCGGCGACCCGCGAGCAGGCCATTGCTTCCGTTACCGCGAAAACGGTTACCGCCTGCTTCAAACGACTCTACAAATAATCGTTCAGACGGCCTTTTTTAATATCGAGGCCGTCTGAATTCGTTTTGACTTTCTATTTGAATTTTAAATATATAGAGAAGAAACCATGAAATACATCAGCACCCGCGGTGCAACCGCACGCAAGCAATTCAGCGAAGTTTTATTGATGGGTTTAGCTCCTGACGGCGGTTTGATGCTGCCTGAGCAATACCCTCAAATCGACTGTGCTACTTTAGACCAATGGCGCACACTCAGCTATCCTGAGCTGGCGTTTGAAGTCATGAGCCTGTTTGCCACCGACATCCCTGCTGATGATTTACGCGACATCATCAACCGCACCTACACCGAAAAAGTATTCGGTACCCAAGCCATTACTCCGGTGCGCACACTTTCAGACGGCATCAAAATCCAAGCCCTGTCCAACGGCCCGACTTTGGCATTCAAAGACATGGCCATGCAATTCTTGGGCAATGCGTTTGAATATGTATTAAACAAAGAAGGCAAAGAACTCAATATCTTGGGCGCCACCAGCGGCGACACCGGCTCTGCCGCCGAATATGCCCTGCGCGGTAAAAAAGGCGTTAATGTCTTCATGCTGTCTCCGGAAGGCAAAATGAGCGCATTCCAACGTGCGCAAATGTTCAGCCTGCAAGATGCTAATATCCACAACATCGCCGTTGAAGGCATGTTTGACGACTGCCAAGACATCGTCAAAGCCGTACAAAACGATGCCGAATTCAAAGCCAAATACCACATCGGTACAGTCAACTCCATCAACTGGGGCCGTATCGTCGCTCAAGTCGTATATTACTTTGCCGGTTATTTCAATGCCACTTCGAGCAATGATGAAAAAATCAGCTTCTGCGTACCAAGCGGCAACTTCGGCAATGTCTGCGCCGGCCATATTGCCCGCCAAATGGGTCTTCCTATCCACCGCTTGATTGTTGCCACCAATGAAAACGACGTATTGGACGAATTTTTCAAAACCGGCGCATACCGCCCGCGCAACAGCGAACACACCCACGTCACTTCCAGCCCGTCTATGGATATTTCCAAAGCCTCCAACTTCGAGCGTTTTGTGTTTGACCTGATGGACCGCGATGCAGACGAAATCAAAACATTATGGGCTGAAGTAGGCTCCGGCAAAGGTTTCAATTTGGAATTTATGTTAACCAAAGTCCATCAACAATATGGCTTTGTTTCCGGCAAATCGACCCATGCCAACCGCCTTGCCACCATCAAACAGGTTTACGAACAAGACCATGAATTGATTGATCCGCATACAGCCGATGGCATCAAAGTAGCGCGTGAAGTCCGCGAAGCCGGCGAAACGATTGTCTGCCTCGAAACCGCGTTGGCTGCTAAATTTGAAGCCACCATCCATGAAGCGGTCGGCGAAGTTGCCATCCCCCGTCCGGCCGCATTGGAAGGCTTGGAAAACCTGCCGCAACGTGTCCGTGTTGTCCCTAATAACGCAACGACAGTAAAAGACATCATTAAGGAAGCTTTGGCTTAACCGGCTGTCTTTGACGACTGAAGAGGCCGTCTGAAACTTTTTCAGACGGCCGCAACTGGTGTTTGAGAAGTGGGCAGCGTTATTAACGACCCCACCGCATCACAGTCGTTCTCATTATAAAATCAAGGCGTTAAAATAATACCAACTCCTTTTGACTTTCAATTGCAAACATTGTAATGACAGATATTTTCGTTTAGAATTGCATGTTTGCTCTAAATCTGGATTGATATGCAGACAACACAAGCCACATCCAACTGGGAGCTGTACAAGCGTTTGCTTGGATATTTAAAAAGCTATTGGAAGATGTTTATCGTCTCCGTAGTAGCCATGCTGATTGTCGCCGGTACGATGCCGGCTTTCGGTTACTTGCTCAAACCTTTGATTAATGAAGGTTTTGTCGATAAAAACATGAAAAGCATGTCATGGTTGCCGCTGGCAATTGTGGCGCTGTTTTTCGTTCGCGGCCTGTTCAACTTCATTAACGAATATTGCACGACTTATCTGTCCAGCCACTTGGTACAACGCTTGCGCGGTGAAATGTTCAACAAAATGATGCACTTGCCGACTTCGTACTTCAGCAGCAATACCGGCGGCCGTCTGATGTCGCGCATTTTAAGCGACGTCAACCAAATTACCGATGCAGGATTTAACGTCATTACCGTGATTGCCAAAGACGGCGTGAGTGTGGTCGGCCTGTTAGGCTTACTAACTTATCTAAACTGGCGTTTGACCCTGATTACTTTTATTATTTTGCCGGTCGTTGCCGTATGTATCCAAACGGTCAGCAAACGCTTGCGTAAATTATCTGCCAACAACCAAATTTATCTTGGCCAGCTGATGCAGGTTTTGGGCGAAAGTATCAACGGTGAACGTGTTGTGAAAATCTACGGCGGTCAAGATTATGAAAATCGCCGCTTCAACCGTATTGCCGACGATGTGCGCCGCAACCTGCTCAAACAGGTTTCCGCCAGCTCTGCCGGTACCGGCATTACGCAATTAATGGCTTCGGTTGCACTGGCTGCGATTATTTACGCAGCGGCACGCCAAGCAGGGCTTTCAGGATTTAGTGCAGGCGATTTTATGTCGTTTTTGTCCAGCATGATCATGATGTTTGACCCAATCAAACGCATGACCGGCGTGATGCAATCCCTGCAACGCGGTTTGGCGGCGGCAGAAAGTGTCTTTACCTTTTTGGATCAACCCGAAGAGAGCAACGAAGGCAAACAAATCCTCAGCCCAAACCCTGGAGATATTGAATTTTGCGATGTTGTACACCGCTATCCTGAAGCCGAACGCAACAGCTTGAACCACATCAACCTGCTTGTACCGCAAGGCAAAGTGACTGCATTGGTCGGCGCATCAGGCTGTGGTAAAACCACTCTGGCCAATATGTTGCCGCGCTTCCTCAATCCGGATGAAGGCAAGGTTTTGATTGGCGGCGTCAACATCAAGGAATATACACTCGAAAGCCTGCGCAGCCGCATGGCATTTGTCGGCCAAAACGTTATCCTGTTTAATGGTACGATTGCTGAAAACATTGCCTATGCTCAAGCTGACAAATTCAGTGAAGAAGAAATTATCAATGCTGCAAAAGCCGCGAATGCTTGGGAATTTATCCAAAAAATGCCGCAAGGTTTGCACACTGAAGTTGGCGAAAACGGTTTAAAACTGTCCGGCGGCCAACGTCAACGCCTCGCCATTGCGCGTGCGCTTTTGAAAAATGCGCCGATTTTGATTTTGGACGAAGCCACCAGCGCATTAGATAATGAATCCGAACGTTTGGTACAAACCGCATTGGAAAACCTGATGCAAAACCGTACCACATTGGTGATTGCCCACCGACTTTCAACCATCGAAAAAGCCGACAATATCGTTGTGATGCACGAAGGCAATGTAGTCGAACAAGGCACTCATCATGAATTGATCAACGCAGGCGGACGCTATTCCAACCTGCACAGCCTCAGCGAAAAATCAGCCAAACCGGCAAGCAAGTAGCTGAACACCATATTCCATTCTTTTTATTAACCTCGGCCGCCCCTACCTATTCTTTTCAGACGGCCTTATCCGACAGGAAATATCAATGGCAGCATTCAACACCCAGAAAGTCTTGTCCGTACACCACTGGACCGACGCTTACTTCACTTTCACCTGTACCCGTGACGAGTCTTTGCGCTTTGAAAACGGCCAATTCGTCATGGTCGGCCTGATGGTAGACGGCAAACCGCTGATGCGCGCATACAGCGTGGCTTCTGCCAACTGGGAAGAGCATCTGGAATTTTTCAGTATCAAAGTACAAGACGGCCCATTGACCAGCCGCCTGCAACACCTTAAAGTCGGCGACGATGTCCTCATCAGTAAAAAACCGACCGGTACACTGGTTGCCGGCGACCTGAATCCGGGCAAACATCTCTACCTCTTGAGCACCGGTACCGGTATCGCCCCTTTCTTGAGCATTACCAAAGACCCTGATGTTTATGAGCAATTCGAAAAAATTATCTTGGTTCACGGCGTACGCTACAAAAAAGACTTGGCATACTACGACCGCTTCACCAAAGAATTGCCCGAACACGAATACTTGGGCGACTTGGTTAAAGAAAAACTGATTTACTACCCGATCGTTTCACGCGAAGAATATGTACATCAAGGCCGTCTGACCGATTTAATGCGCAGCGGCAAACTCTTTGAAGACATCGGCCTGCCTAAAATTAATCCGCAAAACGACCGCGCTATGCTGTGCGGCAGCCCAGCCATGTTGAAAGACACCTGCAACGTTTTGGACGAATTCGGACTGACCGTTTCTCCGAAAACCGGCGTTCGCGGCGACTACCTGATTGAGCGCGCATTCGTCGATCAATAACGTACGTTAGCAACAGGCCGTCTGAAACCCTTCTTTCAGACGGCCTAAACCTTAATAATTTATCCCACATTATGCCTACTCTACTCATCATCCGTCCGTCCAACCGTCCACAGCAAGATATCCAAACCTGCCATACAGCCGGTTGGCAGGCTCAGGTATTGAGTCCGATTGAAATAGAGGTGGATCGTTCGGCGCAAAAAAAACTCCCCGAACAATTCAAGCAAGCCGACGTCGTGTTTTGGGTCAGCCCGACCGCTATTGAAACCGCAGCGCCGCATCTGAACTTTTCAGACGGCCACAAAGCACACATTACCGTCGGCCAAACCAGCCAACATACTTTGGCGCAATTCTCCCCCTATCCCGTATTCTCTCCCGAAGACGGCAACGACAGCGAAGCCGTCTTGAGAATGCCTATTTGGAAAAACCTGCCACCCAACGCCCGAGTTCTAATCATTCGAGGCCATGGCGGCCGTGATTTTTTAGCAGATAAACTGACCGAACTGGGTTTCCAAATCGACATCGCCGAAATCTATTTCAGACGGCCACACGCCATCGATTGGCAGAACTTTAAAACTGAAGACATCGCTGCCGCCTACGTCACATCCGGCGAGCTCGCGCGCGAATTTTTCCATCAGATTCCGCCGCAATTTTCCCGATTCTTCGAATCCTTGCTATACTTTACCCACCATCCGCGTATTGCCGATGCACTTCGCATCGTCGGCGCCAAACATGTAGAAACCGTCACTTCTTTATCCGCTGCACTTTCATCCATGCCACAAAGGAGCCAAGCAGTGAACCCAGTCGAAGACAATAAAGATACCCAACAAGTTGCCAATACGGCAGCTCCGGCGCCTAAACGTTCTGAAAACACCAGGCCGTCTGAACAAATCAAACCTACCCAACCTCAGCGAGTGGAGGCGAGCATGCCCGAGTCCAACAATCTCCCACAAAACAACGCCCCTGTTATCATCAAACAATCTGGCGGCAAAGCCTTGGCCGCAGGTGCAACCGTCTTGGCACTGCTTAGCTTGGGCGCGAGCGGATTCCTGTTTGTACAGGGCCAAAATGTTTTAAAAAACCAAGAGCTCGAATTCAACCAAAAAATCGACAAAGCTGCATTGGGCGAGTCTGAAAACGCCAGCCTTTTAAAAGACAACCTCAACCGCCAAACCGCTATTCAAGCCGAGTTAGACCGCCTGAACAACGGTCAAAAAAACAATAGCGATCAAATCCTGCAATTGCAGAAAGCTTATCAAGAGTTACTCAAAGGCCGTATCAACTGGCTGGTCGACGAAGCCGAATCCATGTTGAACACTGCTTCGCAACAATTGATGCTGTCAGGCAACCTCCAAGGCGCGGTCAGCGTATTGGAACACATCGACAGCCGCTTAAGCCGTTTTGAACAACCTGAACTTATCCCCATCAAACAAGCCATCAGCAATGATTTGGCCGCGCTGAAAAACCGTCCTTATGTCGATATTTCCGCTACTGCCTTGCGTCTCGACCGTTTGGAAAGCGGTATTTCAGGCCTGCCTTTGGTTTTGGACGGCGTATTGAAACCGGGTGCTGCGCCTGTCGAAGCCGCCAATTCGGGAACATGGTGGGAAAACACATGGGAAAAATCCCTCAATGCCCTCAAAGGCTTGGTTGAAGTCCGTCATCTGGACAGCAACGACGCCATGTTGATTTCACCCGATCAAACCTACTTCATCCGTGAAAACCTGCGCCTGCGCCTTTTGGATGCGCGCATTGCCCTGTTGCAACACAACGGCGAAGTGTATCAAAGCGATTTGAACAACGTTGAAGCAACCGTGAAGCAATACTTCGACAGCAAATCCCCTGCTACCCAGTCATGGCTGAAAGAGTTGGCCGAACTCAAAGCCCTTGATGTCCGTATGATTTCAGACGACAGCCTGAAAGCCAGCTTGAGCGCCGTTCGCGCTTTTCAAGAAGGTTCGCGTATACAAATGACGACCGAAGAAGCTGCACAAACCCAAGCTGCCGAGAAAACCGCTTCCGCTCCGGCTGCAACTACCGAGCAAACCACAACTTCCGCACCGGCAGCCGCTTCCGCTCCTCAGTCTTTAGAAGCACCTGCATTGCCGTCTGAAAACAAAAAAGAACCGGCTGCCGAAGTTGCCAAACCACAAAACCAAACCAAGCCTGCTGCCAAAATTAAAGGAGAGCAAGCATGAAAACCGTCGTTTGGATTGTCATTCTGTTTGCAGCCGCCGTCGGTTTAGCGTTGGCTTCCGGCATTTATACCGGCAACGTGTACGTCGTGGTTGAACAAACCATGCTGCGTATCAATCTGCATGCCTTTGTTTTAGGCCTGCTGTTGAGCGTATTCGTCTTGTATTTCCTGATTAAATTCGTGTTCGGCCTCTTGAACATTCCGGCGCGTATGCAACGCTTCGGCATTGCCCGCAAAGGCCGTCAGGCTTCTGCCTCTTTGAACAGCGCAGGTCTGGCATATTTTGAAGGCCGTTTTGAAAAAGCCGAACAAGAAGCCGCCAAAGTCTTGCAAAACAAAGAAGCAGGCGACAACCGCACCCTGGCTTTGATGTTGGGCGCGCACGCTGCCGACCAAATGGAAAACTTCGAATTGCGCGACCGCTACCTGCATGAAATCGAACACCTGCCACAAAAACAACAGCTTTCCCGTCATCTTTTGCTGGCCGAATCTGCACTGAGCCGCCGCGATTATCCGACTGCCGCACAAAACCTTGAAGCCGCAGCAAAAATCAATAGCAACTTAAGTCGCCTAGTCCGCCTGCAATTACGTTATGCCTTTGATCACGGCGATGCTGCAGATGTCTTGGCAAAAGCAGAAAAACTGGTTAAAGCCGGCGCCATCAACGATTACGAAGCCGAACAGTATCAAAATTGGGCATATCGCCGCCTCTTAAGCGAAGCAACTGATGCAGGCAGTCTGAAAGCTTGTTTGAAACGCATTCCTGAAAGCTTGAAATCAGGCGAATTGTGTGTCGCGATTGCCGAAAAATGCGAGCGTTTGGGTTTGTATGCCGAGGCGGTCAAATGGGTTAAAGCCCATTATCCGCAAACCCGTCAGCCTGAGCTTTTGGAAGCATTTGTCGAATCCGTACGTTTCCTAAGCGAGCGCGAGCAACAAAAAGCCATCGACTTGGCAGACTCTTGGCTGCAGGAACAACCAGACAATGCACCGCTGTTGATGTATCTTGGTCAACTGGCTTACGGACGAAAACTTTGGGGCAAAGCCCAAGGCTACCTCGAAGCCAGTATCGCCCTGCAACCCAGCGTATCCGCACATTTGGTTCTAGCGCGCGTGTTTGATGAAACCGACCAACCGCAAAAAGCGCAAGAACAACGCAATCTGGTTTTGGAAAGCGTGGCCGAAGAAGAACATCCGGCAGCCCTTCCTCAACCCAATTGATGTGCTGATTTCGCATTAAGCAACAATATGAAATCTACAACAAAACCAACCATTTAATCATTTCAGACGGCCTCAATACATATCTAAGGCCGTCTGAACTTTGTCCAATACACCAAATCAGAAAGCCTATTTATCATGACTGCTCTGAAAAACGACACTTTCCTCCGCGCCCTGCTCAAACAACCTGTCGAATACACTCCCATCTGGATGATGCGCCAAGCCGGACGCTATCTGCCTGAATACAAAGCCACACGCGCACGCGCAGGCAGCTTTCTCGATTTGTGCAAAAACACCGAGCTGGCAACCGAAGTCACCATCCAGCCTTTAGAACGTTTTGATCTAGACGCGGCAATTCTGTTTTCCGATATTCTGACCGTTCCCGATGCCATGGGTTTGGGCCTGTATTTTGCCGAAGGCGAAGGCCCGAAATTTGAACGCGCCTTGCAACACGAAGTCGACATTGCAAAACTGCAAGTTCCTGACATGGAAAAACTGCAATACGTCTTTGATGCCGTAACTTCCATCCGTAAAGCACTAGACGGCCGAGTTCCGCTGATCGGCTTCTCAGGCAGCCCGTTCACACTCGCCTGCTACATGGTTGAAGGAGGCAGCAGCAAAGAATTCCGCACCATCAAAACCATGATGTATTCACGCCCTGATTTGCTGCATAAAATCCTCGACACCAATGCTCAAGCCGTTACCGCCTACCTCAACGCCCAAATCGATGCCGGCGCACAAGCCGTACAAATTTTCGATACTTGGGGCGGCGTGTTGAGCGATGCCGCATTTAAAGAATTCAGCCTGAAGTACATCCGACAAATCGTTGCCGGACTCAAACGCGAAAGCGAAGGTCGCCGCGTGCCTGTTATCGTATTTGCCAAAGGCGGCGGCTTATGGCTGGAAAGCATGGCAGAAATCGGCGCAGACGCATTGGGCCTGGACTGGACCTGCAACATCGGCGAAGCCCGCCGTCGCGTCGGCGAACAAGTTGCCCTACAAGGCAACTTCGACCCGTTTGCCCTCTTCGGCACACCGGAGTCTATCCGCGCCGAAGTCGCACGCATCCTCGCCGACTACGGCAACGGCAGCGGCCATGTATTCAACCTCGGCCACGGCATCAACCAACACGCCAATCCGGAACACGCCAAAATTTTGGTCGATACCGTACACGAATTATCCCGTCAGTATCACCGTTAATTAAAACAACTCAAAGGCCGTCTGAAAACAGAAACACGATTATCGTGTAAATTTGTTTTCAGACGGTTTTTCTATATACTTAATATCTGAAGCTTATCAGCTGACACCTTCAAACTTAAAAACACATCCACTCCCGCTACCGAATATGAATTTTTTTAAAGACATCACCTGGACCGAAATTTTCATCTTCGCCCACACCTGCGCCGCACTCGTCTGTATGCTGCGCGTGTTGTACAAACAAAAAAACATCGGCTCAACCTTTGCCTGGCTGATTATCCTATTCCTTTTCCCCGTATTCGGAACCATCGCCTACATCCTTATTGGAGAGCCTCGTCTAGGCACCGCCCGCGCCAAACGTACCGGCGAAATGAACCGCTTCTACCGCAACTTTGCCGCCACCCATCTAGCCGATATCTATCTCGACATTGCCGACCAAGTCAAATCACGATACCACGGCATCAGTAAAGTTGCCGAAAAAGGAACGGGGCTGGGTGCAACCAAAGGCAACGCCATGAGCCTGCTCTCTACCACAGATGCCATCATCGACAGCATGCTTGCGGACATACGCGCCGCAACCCATTCCTGCCTGCTGGCCTTTTACATTATCGAACCCAAAGGCCGCATTGAAGAAATTTTAAATGAAATTCTTGCCGCCGCAGATCGAGGCGTTGACTGCGCCATTCTGGCCGATGCCGTCGGCAGCAGGAGTTTTTTTGAAAGCGATTGGGTAGAGATACTGCGCCAAGCAGGCATTGAAGTACATACCTCATTGCCTGTCGGCATTTGGCGTACATTATTTACGCGTACCGACCTGCGCAACCACCGCAAAATCCTCGTTATCGACAGCAAAATCGGTTACACCGGCAGCTTCAACCTCGTCGACCCGCGCTATTTCAAACAAAACTCCGGCGTCGGAGAATGGGTCGATGTCATGATGCGCTGCACAGGGCCTATGGTTTTGGAACTGTCTGCCGTCTTCTTCGCCGACCTTGCCGTCGAAACCGATAAAAACCTCCAAAACGTACAAACATACCTCAACCAAGCCCAAAGCCTGCTGCCCCAAATCCTTCCTGAAAAAATGCAGCAAGGCGATATCGTTGCCCAAATCATTCCATCCGCCCCCGAGCAAGGCAGCTTCGTTATTTACGAAACCATCATCAGCGCCATCTATGCCGCCACCAAACAAATCACGATTACCACCCCCTACTTTGTCCCCGACGAGCCGCTTCTCATGGCATTAACCGTTGCCGCCAAACGCGGCGTCAAAGTGACCCTGATACTGCCTGCCAAAGTCGATTCACTGATGGTTCGCTACGCCTCACGCGCCTACTACCCTATGTTGCTGGAAGCCGGCGTCAAAATCGCCATGTTTGAAGGCGGTCTTCTACATGCCAAAACCATGACTATTGACGAAGACTACTCCCTCTTCGGTACGGTCAACATGGACATGCGCAGTTTCTTCCTCAACCTAGAAATCAGCCTCGCCATCTACGATCGTGATACCACCAAACAAATCTGCAACCTCCAACGCAGCTACCTTAAAAACAGCAGCTACATTGCCATCAAATCATGGCAACAACGCTCCAAACTCCGCGACCTCGTGGAAAATGTCGTCCGCCTGATGAGTCCTTTACTGTAAAACATAAATATTTAAGCCGTCTGAAAAATACTTTTCAGACGGCCTTTTTTATATATAAAAATTATATCGTTCTTTTATTTTAAATCAGATGCTTAAGCGATCATTTACACCAACCAAACAAACCAATACCTATCCCTATTCCAAACTGCATGGTTACAAATAATTTGACAAAATCATTTTTAGGGATATAATATTTCTTATATATGATTTTTATTATATATATATTTATTTATAGATAATTCATTCTGAAACAAGGAGCAATAAAATGAAACGAAACTTGGGTACTTTGGATCGCGTAATCCGTATTGTTATCGGCGTAGCGCTGATTGCTGCGGCCGCTACCGGACACATTGGCTGGTGGGGTTGGCTGGGCATCATCCCCCTGGGTACAGCACTGATTGGCAACTGCGCGCTGTACAGCTTATTGGGCATCAACACCTGCCGCATCAACAAAAAATAAAGAAGGCAAAACATGAGTACGGTCGGACAACTCCCGCAAATCAAGCCTTCCGAAGCAATGGCAAAAATCCGTGAGGGCGCGTTGGCAGTGGACATCCGAAGCCAAGCCGAATATCGGGGCGGGCATATTGGCGGCGCATTATCCCTTCCGCCTGAACAGCAGCGAGACAAACTGCCCGATGATACTGCCCCATGCCTGATTTTTTATTGCCTGAGCGGTAAACGTACAACACGGGCAGAAACAATATTGTCAGCGCTTGGCCAAGGTCGCGAATGTTATATTCTAGAAGGCGGCTTACTGGCATGGAAGGCTGCAGGGCTTCCTATTGTTGCCGACCGTGCCGCACCGGATATCATACGGCAGGTGCAAACCATTGCGGGCAGTTTGATTCTGTTGGGCGTGCTGGCAGGTTGGCTGGTATCGCCTTGGTTTTATCTGATAGACGTGATGGTCGGCGCAGGCCTATTAACGGCTGGACTAACCGGATTCTGCGGCATGGCTCGCCTGCTAGCCAAAATGCCATGGAACCATTAAGCAAAGGCCGTCTGAAAGTTGCTGCTGAGGCCATTATGACTGATAATTCGACCTCCTCATTTGCCGAAAAGCGTGAAAAATGACCATTGCCGACAATCAACCGCCCTACGAAGAAGCCACCGCTTTTCTCAAACTTCTGGCCAATCCCAACCGCCTCGCCGTATTGTGCAAACTACATGAAAGACCGCACAATGTAACCGAGTTGGCTGAATCATCCGGACTCCCGCAAGCGGCAATGTCCAGCCAATTAGCGCTACTGCGTGAAGCCGGTTTGGTATCGTTTGAAGTGAACCATCGGGAACGGCAATATTACATTGCCGACCCGAGGGTAACTGAGATGATACAGTTGCTGTATTCCTTTTTCTGCGCAGAAAAATTTTGAAATGTTGCCGAAATAGGATAGCCCAAAAATCTATCTATTTATAATTTCAAAGGCCGTCTGAATCTTTTTCAGACGGCCTTTATTATATTTTTAGTCTTGCCATATCATCTCGTGTTTAGAACCATAAGTAATCTTCTTGATATTGCTTTCAAGAGCAATTTCTTTATCTAATGTTCCTGAGTATTCCAAACCTGCTAATTTTTGAAATAAAGTAATATTCAGCTCCTCGTTGCGGCTAGTTGTTTTGATATCTGAAATACCCATTGCACTACTGCCTAATAAGCCTGTCAAATACACCTGCCTATTCCCCTTAGCTTCATTGACAGTAATTTTAAAATTCTGAATATCTTCCAACTTAATTTCATCAGTGAAAAAGCAGCCAGATAATATCAAGCCTGTTACTCCCAGCATCATTACCCTCATTTTCATAATAATTTCCTGTTCGATTTAGTAATCTCAAAACTGACAGTTTCAGTATTTTCAGACGGCCTTTTCCTAACCTTTCTACTTAACCATCACCCTATCTTTCAAAGTCTTCAATACGTTCTTCACTGTATTAATCCGCACTTCGATATTTTCCATCTCTGCGGTAAATCGCAGCTTATCCGCGCCGGCAAGGCGATATTTTTTGTCGCTCTGAATCAGCAGAATGATTTCGGTTGGATCGACATTGTTGTTTTTGCCAAAGGTTACCGTTACCGCTTCGCTGGTCGTATCAATGGCATCGATGCCCAGTTCTTTTGCCACAAGCCGTATGTAGTGGCTTTCGATAAGGGTTTTGACGGGTTGTTCGGGCAGGCCGAAGCGGTCGACGAGTTCTTCGTGTATGGCGTTGATTTGCTGCACGGTTTCGCAGACGGCGAGGCGTTTGTAGAGGACAAGCCGTTCGTGGATGTCGGGGCAGTAGCTTTCAGGCAGCAGGGCGGGGCTGTGCAGTTTGATTTCGGTGGTGATGCCCAGCGGTGCGTCGAGGTCGGGCTGGCGGCCTTTTTTGAGGTCGCGCACGGCTTGTTTGAGCATTTCCGTATAAAGCGTGAAGCCGACCTGTATCATTTCGCCGGACTGCCCTTCGCCCAGGATTTCGCCTGCGCCGCGGATTTCCAGATCCTGCATGGCGAGGGTGAAACCTGCGCCGAGTTCGTCTGCCGCCGCGATGGCGTCGAGGCGTTTTTCTGCGTCTTTGGTGATGTATTCGGGCGTGAGCAGGTAGGAGTAGGCTTGGTGGTGGCTGCGGCCGACACGCCCACGAAGCTGGTGCAGTTGCGCCAGCCCGAATTTGTCGGCGCGGTTGATGATGATGGTGTTGGCGTTGGGGATGTCGATGCCGGTTTCGATGATGGTGGAGCAGAGCAACACGTTGAATCTTTGCTGCAAAAAGTCGCGCATGACTTGCTCCAGTTCGCGCTCGCGCAGTTGTCCGTGCGCCACGCCGATGCGGGCTTCGGGCAATAGGGTTTCCAGCCGCTCGCGCATATTCTCAATCGTATCCACTTCATTGTGCAGGAAAAATACCTGCCCGCCGCGTTTGAGTTCGCGCAACACGGCTTCGCGCACGCTGCCTTCGCTGAACGGTTTGACAAAGGTTTTGACGGCGAGGCGGCGGCTGGGTGCGGTAGTAATCAGCGAGAAATCGCGCAGGCCTTCGAGCGCCATGCTGAGGGTGCGCGGAATCGGCGTGGCAGTCATGGTGAGGATATCGACATTGGCGCGCAGGCGTTTGAGCTGCTCTTTCTGGCGCACGCCGAAGCGGTGTTCTTCATCGATGATGACCAGTCCTAAATTTTTGAATTTGATGTCGTCCTGCACCAATTTGTGCGTGCCGATAACGATATCGACCGTACCGTCCGCCATGCCTTCCAGTGCGGCTTTGGTGGCTTTGCTGTTGTTGAAACGCGAAAGGCTGGCGACTTTCACGGGGAAATCGGCGAAGCGGTCGGCGAAATTTTGCGCGTGCTGTTCGACCAGAAGCGTGGTCGGAGCGAGTACGGCGACCTGTTTGCCGCCCATCACCGCCACAAACGCGGCGCGCAGGGCGACTTCGGTTTTGCCGAAGCCGACATCGCCGCACACGAGGCGGTCCATCGGCTTCGCCTGCGTCAAATCTTTAATCACGGCGGCGATGGCGGCGGCCTGGTCTTCGGTTTCTTCGTAGCCGAAGCCGTCGGCAAACGCCTGATAGTCCAACTCGTTGATTTCAAACTTGTGTCCCGATTGGGCGGCGCGTTGGGCGTAGAGATTGAGCAACTCGGCGGCGGTGTCGCGCGCTTTTTCGGCAGCTTTGCGTTTCGCTTTGTTCCACGCGCCGCTGCCAAGTTTGTGCAGGGCGACGTTTTCATGCGCCTGACCGGAGTAGCGGCTGATTAAATGCAGTTGCGAAACAGGTACATAAAGCTGCGCTTCGCCCGCGTATTCGAGCAACATCATTTCGTTGGTTTCGCCGCCCAAATCCATCGTTACCAAGCCCATATACCGCCCGATGCCGTGTTCTTCGTGTACGACGGGGTCGCCGATGTTGATTTCGGCAAGGTCACGCAACAGGCCGTCTGAAACGGCGGCATGTTTCTTGCGGCGGTTGTGGACGCGCGAACGGGCGACGTATTGGTAGAGATCGGATTCGGTGATGACGGCGATGGCACTTTGGTCGGCAACCGCTTTGCCCTCTCCCCAACCCTCCCCCACGGGGGAGGGGGCAGGCTGCTGTCGGATTTGCCCATGCAGAGTACTTTCGACGGGGTGCAGGTTGCTTTCGGTTTTCAGGTCGTCTGAAACGGCTGCCGCATTCTGTTCCCTCTCCTGCGGGAGAGGGCTAGGGAGAGAGTTTGTTGCGGCTATGGAAGATTCGGTTTGGTCGGCAACCGCTTTGCCTTCTCCCTCGGAGGCGGGAGTAGGTTGCTGTTGGCTCGGAGATTGTAGCCCGCCCAGTTTGAACCCGTATGCCAACGGCGCAACCGTTATCATCAGCGGCTCGTGCGCCGATAAAAAGCCCTGCCAGTCGGACACAGGTTTGGCTTTCAAGCCGTTTTGCTGCAAGAAGCCGAGCATGGTTTCGCGCCGTCCCAAGCTTTCGGCACACAGCAAAATCCGTCCGTCAAAGGTCGTCTGAAAATCCTTCAATGCCTGTAACGGCTCGTCGGATTGGCGGTTGACGGCAAGGTCGGGCAGGATGTGTTCCTTGCCGGAAACATCGGGCAGCACTTGTCCGTAGTTTTTCAGACGGCCTGCGAACACATCGGCAGAGAGATACAAATGCTGTGGAAGCAAAGGCGGATAAGTTTCATCGCCCTGCGCCATGGCGTAACGCGATTTGATGTCGCTCCAAAAGCGGTTTGCCTCGGTGTGAACGTCGCCCAAAGAGACAAACAGCGCATCTTCGCCGATATAGTCAAACAGCGTTTCCAGCTCGTTTTCAAAAAACAGCGGCAGATAATATTCCACGCCCGCGCCGAAATGGCCGTTGCTGACGGCTTTGTACACGGCGGCATCGTTCGGATTGCCATCGACTTCCTCGCGGAAGCGGCTGCGGAAGATTTTTTGCGCCTCGCTGTCGGTGGGGAATTCGTGCGCCGGCAGCAGGCGGATTTCGGAAACGGGCGAGATGGTGCGCTGCGTCTCGGTGTCAAAGGTTTTGATGCTGTCGATTTCATCGTCGAACAAATCAATGCGGTAGGGCATTTCGCTGCCCATCGGGAATAAATCCACAATGCCGCCGCGCACGGCAAATTCGCCCGCCGCGACAACATGGGAAACATGGTTGTAGCCCGCATCCACCAAATCGGTTTTCAGACGACCTATATCCAAAGTCTGACCCGTTTTCAGCCAAAACGTGCGCCCCGCCAGAAACGGCACGGGCGGCAGCTTCTGCATCGCCGTGGCAACCGGCACGAACAACACGTCCGCCGCGCCGCTCTTAATCTGCCACAACGCCGACAGCCGCTCCGACACCAAGTCCTGATGCGGCGAAAAACGCTCGTAAGGCAGCGTTTCCCAGTCCGGCAGGAACACCGCCGTATCGTGCGGACGGAAAAACCGCCATGCCGTCTGAAGGCGCAACGCCTGTTCCGCATCTTGGGTTAGCACGACTTTGAGTCGCTTATGCGGCAGATAACGCGCCAAAGCCAGCGGCAGCGAGCCTTGAGACAGATTGAGCCAACGGGATTTTTCACGGTGTTTGGGAATCGGATAAGTCATGACAAAACAGTTTGTAATAAGTAAATACAAGCACCATAGGCCGTCTGAAAAATTTTCAGACGGCCTTTAGCGATCAAATAGATTTTCAATTTTACTGGATACAGGTTTAAAAGAATATAAGGCCTTACATTCAGACAGCCACGCCTGCCAGTTTTCCAATAAATCCGGTTATCACCAATGCCGCAACGCCCCATAAGCACACGCGCAAAACGGCAGGAACGACAGGCGCGCCACCAAGTTTGGCGGAGACATAACCCAGTCCGGCCAGTCCGCATAAAGTGGAAACTGCCAAGGCCGGAACAATGGCGGTAGAAGCCGTCAATGCGACCAGTAAAGGCAAAATCGCGCCGGCACAAAATGAAGCGGCAGAAGCCAGCGCGGCCTGCATGGGTTGGGCGGCAGAGGTTTCGGTAATGCCGATTTCGTCACGCGCGTGGGCGGCGAGCGCATCGTGTTCCATCAATGCTTTGGCCACCTCTGCGGCGAGCGGGTCGGACAAACCGCGACGGCGGTAAATTTCAGTCAGCTCTTCCAACTCCGCATCAGGATTATTTGCCAATTCGTAGCGTTCTTTGTGCAAATCGGCTTTTTCCGTATCCGATTGACTGGACACAGAAACATACTCCCCCGCCGCCATCGACACCGCGCCCCCGATAAGCGCAGAAACGCCCGTCAACAGCAGGGTTTGGAAATCTGGCGCGGCTGCGGCTACGCCCGTTAACAGTGAGGCAGTGGAAATCAGGCCGTCATTGGCACCCAATACGCTTGCCCGAAGCCAGTTGTTGCGGTCGCTGAAATGGCGTTCGCTGTGGTATGAATACATATATACTCCGATAAATTGGCTGTTTCCAGATGATGATAACATTGTATTGTTTTTTGAAATCAATGTCAGTTTATCCCTTCAAATCAAGCATTCTTAAATCTTTCTGCTGCCATTTCAAACCATAAAAACCAACACTCCTCTTTGGAATTTTCAGACGGCCTGAACGCTTTTACAAGCAAATTTATTGTTCAAAGTCATGGCATTATCACAAGGCAGATTTGTACCGCTTGGTTTATCGCCTTAAAGATGCTATCTTTATAAATCTTTCCACTCCTCAATCCATTGAAAGGATGTATCATGGCTGAAGAAAACAAAATCAAAGTAAACGATTTGCCTGAAGATAAAAAAGAGCAAACCGAAGAAACCGAGCTGCCCGTTATCAACAACGAAGAAAAACGCGGCGGTCACAGCGAAGGCGGTTGCTGCGGCGCATGCGGCGGCTAATCTTCCCGACAAAGCCTCAAGGCCGTCTGAAAAGTCTTACTTTTCAGACGGCCTTTTCCTTTCTAAACACTTACAGGTAAATCAATGAAAGGATGCAGGAGAAGAATTTAAACCCAACCGCGTTTGTGCTACATTCACATCTTTACAAACCACAACAATCTGCCCCGCAGACACACAAGGAAGAAAAAAATGTTTTGGTATATCGTCGGCTTTTTCGCCATTATCGTTTCCCTACTCGCTCTCTGGGTCAATGCCAGCGCGTTCGGTATGCAGGAAGACGGCACGCCGCAATCCGAATACGAAAAAATGTTGGGCCTGGGTGCGAAGCTGAAAGACAAAGATACAGTTGCCAAGGAACGCGAAGCGGCGCGCTTTCATCCTGACGATTAAGCCTGATTAACTGGACAATCTTGCCGAACTGGGCTAATGTTCCAAACGCATAATGCACACCAACACAACTATACGAGAAGGTAAGAGAAATGACTGTACGAATCGAACACGATTTATTAGGCGACCGCGAGATCCCTGCTGAAGTATATTGGGGCATCCATACTTTGCGCGCCATTGAAAACTTTAAAATTTCCACACAAAAAATTTCCGACGTGCCGCAATTTGTCCGCAGCATGGTCATGGTTAAAAAAGCCACCGCGCAAGCCAACGGCGCATTGGGTGCCATCAAGCCGGAAATCGCGGCCGCCATCGAAAAAGCCTGCGATGAAGTATTGGTCAAAGGCCGCTGCCTCGACCAATTCCCGTCCGACGTTTATCAAGGCGGCGCCGGTACTTCGGTCAACATGAATACCAACGAAGTCATTGCCAACCTCGCATTGGAAGTCTTGGGACACGAAAAAGGCCACTACGACATCGTCAATCCGATGGACCATGTCAACGCCAGCCAATCCACCAACGACGCCTACCCTACCGGCTTCCGCCTTGCCGTGTATTACAGCATCGGCGAATTGCTCGACAAACTGGCCGCCCTGAAAAACGCTTTTGCCGCCAAAGCCGAAGAATTTAAAGACGTTTTGAAAATGGGCCGCACCCAGCTTCAAGATGCCGTACCGATGACTGCCGGTCAAGAATTCCAATCTTTCCAAGTATTGTTGGAAGAAGAAATCCTCAACCTCGACCGCACCCGCTCCTTACTGCTTGAAGTCAACCTCGGCGCCACTGCCATCGGTACGGGCGTGAATACGCCTAAAGGCTATGCGGCTTTGGTCGTTGAGAAACTTTCCGAAGTCAGCGGCCTGCCTTGCAAACTGACTGAAAACCTGATCGAAGCGACCTCCGACTGCGGCGCATATGTGATGGTACACGGCGCATTGAAACGCACAGCCGTCAAACTGTCCAAAATCTGTAACGACTTGCGCCTGCTCTCTTCCGGTCCGCGCGCCGGTTTGAAAGAAATTAACCTTCCTGAATTGCAGGCCGGTTCTTCCATCATGCCTGCCAAAGTTAATCCCGTAATTCCCGAAGTCGTCAACCAAGTCTGCTTCAAAGTCATCGGCAACGACACCACCATCACTTTCGCAGCCGAAGCAGGTCAGTTGCAGCTGAACGTTATGGAGCCGGTAATCGCCCAATGTATGTTTGAAACCATTTCCCTCTTGGGCAATGCCGCTGTCAACCTGTCCGACAAATGCGTCAAAGGCATTACGGTCAACCGCGAAATCTGCGAACACTACGTCTTCAACTCCATCGGTTTGGTCACTTATCTGAACCCATACATTGGCCACCGCAATGGCGACTTGGTCGGCAAAATCTGCGCCCAAACCGGCAAAGGCGTGCGCGAAGTCGTACTGGAGCGCGGTCTGTTGAGCGAAGAAGAACTCAACCGCATCCTCTCCCCGGAAAACCTGATGAATCCTCATCTGTAATCAGGATTTGAAATCAAAGGCCGTCTGAAACTTTAACGTTTAAAGTTTCAGACGGCCTTTTCGTATTGATATTGATATTTATCGAATTTTTTTGTGAAATTCAGCATTAAAAGATAGCCTGACCGTCAGGTTTGATTTAACATGGTGTTGCCCCAGCCTGTTTCCTCCTTAAGGTTATGCCGGTAATGATGGCTCAAAAGGAACCGAATATTGGCAAAACGGTCAAAATAACATCTTCATTTATTAGGAAAATCAGATGAATCAAATTACACGCGAACAAATGCTGCAAGTATTCGAAAATCGCTGCTCTACCCGTTATTACGATCCCAACAAAAAAATCAGCCAAGAAGATTTTGCAGCGATTTTAGAATTTGCCCGCCTCTCGCCCAGCTCTGTCGGCTCCGAGCCATGGAAATTCTTGGTGATTCAAAACAAAGCCCTGCGTGAGAAAATCAAGCCTTTCAGCTGGGGGATGCAATTCCAACTGGACGACTGCAGCCATCTGGTGATTATCCTTGCCAAGAAAAATGCCCGTTACGATACCCCGTTCTTCCGCAGTGTTGCCGAACGCAGGGGCCTGCAAGGAGAGCAACTGGAAAAAGCGTTGGCAAGATACAAAAGCTTCCAAGAAACCGACATTAAAATTGCCGACGACCAACGTGCACTCTTCGACTGGAGCGGCAAGCAGACTTATATCGCTTTGGCCAATATGCTCACAGGCGCAGCGGCCATCGGCATCGATTCCTGTCCAATCGAAGGCTTCAACTACGACAAAATGAACGAAGTATTGGCGGCAGAAGGCCTGTTTGATGCCAACGAATGGGGCGTATCCGTAGCGGCAACATTCGGCTATCGTGCCAAAGAAATCACTAAAAAATCACGCAAACCGATTGAAGAAATGGTGACTTGGGTCGAATAAATCTTTTAGATTCATAGGGCGGCGAGTGTCGCCCTTTTTACTTTTTAAAAAGTGAAGCAAATTCCGTAACAACAAATGCTTCTAAATTTAAAATCAAAAAGGCCGTCTGAAACCATGTGTCAGAAATCCTAGATTTCATTTCACACCGTTTCAGACGGCCTGATTTAATACATTTTTACTTAAAACGATACTTTCAAACTGCCGTAGAAGGCACGGCCATGCTCGTTGTACGTTTGTGCGCCGGCAGTTGTACGGTACAGTTTTTTGTCAAACAGATTGCTGATACCGCCACGGACGGCCACGCGTTTGTTCCAGTTGTAGCTTGCATTGATGCCCCAAATGCCGTAAGAGCCGACTTGAGTTTGGCTGTGTTCGGAAGACAACGCTGCCACGCCTGCACGAGGATTGCCGTCTCGTTCCAATCTATTAATCGCCACGCCGCGCGGTTTGGTGCGGCCGTAGTGGGTAAAGGTCAGGTTGGCATCGAAGCGTTCGTTCGGCGTCCAAGACAGTGTGCTGTTGATGGTGTGTTTCGGCACCAAAGACAATGGATTGCCTTGATAATCTTCGGATTTGTGCATGTAAGTGAAGTTGTTGCTCCACTTGAGTGTGTCATGCAACGGAATCACCAAGTTGCCTTCGATACCCGAAATAGTCGCTTTCGGCGTATTTTCCCATTGCAAGAGCCAGTTGCCGATATTGCTGGTGGCAATAAGCTGGTCTCCGATCACGATTTTATTGCGATACGCATTATGGAAATAAGTAGCCGAAGCCTGCCAGCCGTTTTTGTTGAACTCAAGGCCAATCTCTTTATTGATACTGGTTTCAGGTTTCAAATTGCTGTTGCCCATGTAATAGCAGCGGACACTGTTCGGCGCATTGAGCGGACAGCCCTGACCGCGTGTGTACAGAATAAAGTCAGGATTGGTTTGATACAGGTTTGGCGCTTTGTACGCACGGGCAACACCTCCTTTGACCAACCAGTTTTCGCCGATTTGATGCGAGAAGTTCAAAGCCGGACTCCAGTTGCTACCGCTGTCGCTGTTATGGTCGAAACGGATGGCCGGAATCAGATGGGTTTTGTCGGTCAATGAAATATTGTCTTCAACGTATGCCGCCCAGTTGCGTTGCGATGCCTTACCGCCGCGCGTTGCGGAGATACCGTTAAACGCATCGGTTTTGCCTTGGTCTTTAAATCCCTGAGTATTGGAGGCAGGATCGTCCAATTTGCTGTCAGTAAATTCCGCACCGACCGTCAATACATTATCGACACCAAGTTTGAACGGAATATTCGCTTCGCTGCTGAAGCGCAGGTTTTTCAGACGGCTTTGAACAAAATCCAAGCCTGTATAGCTGCCTTCCGGACCACCGGCCAAACCTTCAGGCAAGTGGCTGTTAATTGTGCGCTCATAACTGATCACGTTTTTGGTATCGCCCCATTCCCATGCGCCATCATGCGTTAAAGAATAAGCGGAACGGTATAAGCGGGCAGTTTCGGCTTTGCTGTCGGCCAAAGAATTAACCAAAGCGGAACGCGGATTGCTGTTTTGCGTATCGCCGTTGTAGATATTGCCCTGACGGCTGTAACTGCTGTCCAAAATCAGCGTTTGCGCTGGGCTGATTTTCCATTGCAGACGGCCTGCAATATCTTTATTGCGTACGCCTTCGACACCGGCCGCGCTGTCATTGCCGTGTCCGGCATTAATATCGGCAGCATCTGCATCTGTTTTATTCAGGTTGCCGTAAATGCGGAAGCCCAAAGTATCTTGAATAATCGGGCCGCTCAAATTGAAGCCGATACGGCGGGTTGCGCCCTCTTTGCTGTCTTGCGGCTGATTGGCGTAAAGATTGACTTGGCCTTTAAATTCTTTAGACACTTTTTTGGTGACAATATTGACCACGCCGCCCATCGCACCGGAGCCGTAACGGGTTGCCGCCGGACCGCGCAAGACGGTAATGGATTCAATCTCTTCAACCGGCACCCAGTTGCTGTCGCCACGCGTATTGCGTTCACCGCGCATACTGATACGCTCGGACTGGCGCGAATTAACCGGCTTGCCGTCAATCAAAATCAAAGTATTTTCAGGACCCATACCGCGCAAGTCAATTTGACGTTTGTTGCCACGCTGACCTGTTGCCGTATTGCCGGTCAGGTTGACACCCGGCATGGTGCGGACAAATTCGGAAATATCATTGGCTGCAGGGCGTTTGTCGATGTCGTCTTTAGAAATACGCGATACGCCGAGCGACTGTTGCAACTGCTTCTCGGCAGTAACGTAAACGGTATCGACTTCAGCCTGCTCAACGGCTTTCTCTTCAGCTGCGTGTGAGAATGCACTAATTAACGCCAAAGGCAAAATGGCGAGTGTAAATGTTTTCATTGCATTGTTTCTCTTGGTTTTGTTTGTTTAAAATTAAAATGAAAATCGTTTTGGATTTTAAATAAACTTAACAGAGTTTTCAATGCAATTAAGAGTGATTTACAATTAAAAGTTAAATTGTGCTAATAGAAATAACAAACAACTAAATAGGCCGTCTGAAACAGCATGAAACGAAATCCGAGATTCCTATCATACCGTTCAGACGGCCTTATTCAATTTTTAATTATTTGCCTGCTGCTTTTTGCAGAATAGCATACAATTCGTCTTTGAGTTTGAGTTTGGCTTTTTTCAGCTCTTCAATCTCTTCGGCTCCGCTGGTAACAGGGTTGTTAACCAAACCGGTGATTTTATCGTCCAGCTCATTGTGCTCGTCAAACAAACGAGCAAAGTGTGCATCTTCTTGTTTCAGTTTAGAAATCAAATCACGATATTCTGGAAACATTTTGTTTTCCTCTCTTGTTAATTAAATAAAAAAGTACTGCTGTCAAAAACTAGGACGAATCAATCTTTAGCTTCATTATAACAAACACGGGCGTTTTATCCAGTCTTTTTTAAGTCGAAACTGTTTTACATCAAAATTAATAATATCAACATAAGTTAGCGCCAAAAATAGAAAGAAACGGCTTTATAGACGGCTTGCCGACTTGGGCATACAATCGGGTTTATGCGTTTACACAATGGCCGAACCACCCTATTCCGTCATATCAACGGCATGGACGGACAATTTATCCTGCTTGAGAACCATCCTTCATGGATGCCGGTCAATGATGCCGATTTCAACCATGCCGCACCCCTGCCCGACGGTTTGGCCGTGCATGAAGAATCGTTTTATCCATTTGAAAAAATAAATGCCGAATCGGCAGACAATATCAAAATCTTCAGCGAAGAAGCCCTACGGCTGGAGAAAGAACGATTAAATGCGGTAGCCTTGGTAGAACTGGCAAAAAATCTTAAAGCTGCCCAAGCAGAAGCCGATTTAGCCACGCTTCTGGAAAAAATGGATTTTCATTTAAAACAAGATGATATTTTCAAATAAACCCTTCAATCTCAGGCCGTCTGAAGCCAAACACCCGACACAATTGTTGACAATGCAAGAAAAATAGTTCATCTTGAACCAATCCGCAGCACTCCATCCTATATTTTCAGCCCATCACAAAGGAATCGAGAACATGTTTTCAAAAAGCGTTACCCTCGCACAATATGACCCCGATTTGGCAGCAGCCATCGCCCAAGAAGACAAGCGCCAGCAAGACCACGTCGAGCTGATCGCCTCTGAAAACTACGTCAGCTGTGCCGTTATGGAAGCCCAAGGTTCGCAATTGACCAACAAATACGCAGAAGGCTATCCTGGCAAACGCTACTACGGTGGCTGTGAATACGTTGATATTGTTGAACAATTAGCGATTGACCGCGTAAAAGAACTGTTTGGCGCCGCCTATGCCAACGTTCAACCACACTCCGGCTCTCAAGCCAACCAAGCCGTGTACGCTTCTGTTTTGAAACCGGGCGACACCATTTTGGGTATGTCTCTGGCACACGGCGGCCACTTGACCCACGGCGCAAGCGTTAACATCTCCGGCAAACTCTACAACGCCATTACTTATGGTTTGGATGAAAACGAAGTTCTCGATTATGCCGAAGTAGAACGCTTGGCTCTTGAACACAAACCCAAAATGATTGTGGCCGGTGCATCTGCCTATGCGTTGCAAATCGACTGGGCAAAATTCCGCGAAATCGCCGATAAAGTCGGCGCATACCTCTTTGTCGACATGGCGCACTATGCCGGCCTGATTGCCGGCGGCGAATATCCTAACCCGGTGCCATTCTGCGACTTCGTGACCACCACCACCCACAAAACCCTGCGCGGCCCTCGCGGCGGTGTGATTTTGTGCCGTGACAATACCCACGAAAAAGCGCTGAACTCTGCCATCTTCCCAAGCCTGCAAGGCGGCCCGTTGATGCACGTTATCGCTGCCAAAGCCGTAGCGTTTAAAGAAGCGTTGCAACCTGAGTTCAAACAATACGCAAAACAAGTGAAAATCAATGCTGCCGCCATGGCGGAAGAGTTGGTTAAACGCGGTTTGCGCATCGTATCCGGCCGTACCGAAAGCCACGTTTTCCTCGTTGACCTGCAACCGATGAAAATCACCGGTAAAGCCGCTGAAGCCGCTTTGGGCAAAGCACACATCACCGTCAACAAAAACGCTATTCCGAATGATCCGGAAAAACCATTCGTGACTTCCGGTATCCGCATCGGCTCCGCCGCCATGACCACACGCGGCTTTAACGAAGCCGACGCGCGCGTATTGGCGAACTTGGTTGCCGACGTATTGGCCAATCCCGAAGACGAAGCCAACCTCGCCAAAGTCCGCGAACAAGTGACTGCTTTGTGCAATAAATATCCGGTTTACGGCGCATAAGCATTTTCGACTTGAATAAAGTATCAGGCCGTCTGAATGTTCAGACGGCCTTTTTTTATTTTAACTTTTCTTTTAAATTTCAAAACTGTTTGCTTCGCTGACTTTGCATATCATGCCTGCCGCGATAGTATGGTTGGTGGCTTCGTATGCGGCAGCGGCGAGTTTTGAAACTGATACTACCGATGTCGTTGAGCTTGAGCGTTTCGGCGGATTCGGCAGCGCGGTTAAGTTTGTCTACTTCTCGTGATTTCTCAAACTGAGTGCTACTTTAAACAGGCCGTCTGAAAAAAATGGGAAAGAATGTTTGGTTGTTAAAAAAGCTGTTTTCGTTATATCGCAAAGCTATGGGATGTTGCCTCACGCCATCTGTTTTCTCCGTGTCGCCAACCAACACACAATCGATCCTAAGCACACCATTCCCGCTCCCTGCCAAAACGTCATGGACAACGGCGCGCTAATCACAAATGATGACACCACCGCAGACAACACTGGAATGAAATAAGATGCACCAGCCAATACGGTCAGGTTGCCACGCGAAATACCGATATTCCACACTGCATAGCCCAGCCCCATACAAGCTGCAGCGGCAACGGCATAGCCGAGCGATACAGTATCAAAATTCAACGTATTCGCGCCGCTGAGAAAGTATTCGATCCACAACAGTATCGACACCAGCGCAAAGAAGAAGCCAACGCTGCTGCCTTCCGCTTTCACACGTGCCGTCAGCGTACAATATGCCGCCCAAAACACTGCATCCGCAAATGCCATGATATAGCCGCCGGGATTGGTGCGGACATTATGATAGATGCCGGAAACCGACAAGCCGACATCGCCGCCCAGTACAGTGGCAATCCCAAAAAACGACAGCACAAAGCCGATGACTATCCACCATTTTGACGGCTGTTTATTGAAATATACCGCCCCGACGATGGTAAACGTCGGCCACAAATAATTCACCATGCCAATTTCCACCGCCTGTCTTGCGTTTTGTGCAAAGCCGACCGACAGTGACAAACACAATTCGCAGCCGACAAAAAACACGCTCGCCCAAAACAGATAGCTGCGGTTGTAATTGCGCAAATGCGGCCGGCCGAAAATCAGCCAAATCAATACGGTGGACAAGGTATACATCATTGCCGCGCCGCCCACTGCCCCCATATGCAGGCTCAAAGAGCGTATCAGAGAAATGACGAAGCTCCACAAAGCAACGGCAAGCAGCCCGATGGCAGTGGCTTGTTTGGATGAAATATTTTGAGATAAGAAATGAATCATGGCGTATGTGCTGAAGATGGTTTTATTAGGTTTATCGTAGTTTGAATATATCGTTTCTACATTAATTATTTTAACGTTTTCAAGGCCGTCTGAAAATGATTGTTTCAGACGGCCTTCTATTTGCAATTAGTCCTAAACATGACTATAATCCGCATCCAATTAGTCAATATTGAGACCAATTTATGAATCAGCTCGATCAACTCGGTATGCGTATCAGCCATATAGACAGCGCATTCGACCAATGGATTAAACAGCAAAACACCAACTACAACACCTTAGCCGTTCTCTACACTTTGGCTACCGAAGGCAGCCGTACTCAAAAATACATAGGCGAAGAATGGAGCCTGCCCAAGCAAACCGTTTCCGGCACATGCAAAACGCTGGCGGAACAAGGCTTGCTGACATTTCAGGAAAGCGAACAAGACAAACGCGAACGCTTATTGTCGCTGACCGAACAAGGCAAGGAATCCGCCGCACCATTGGTGCAAAACATGCAGGAATTCAGCAAACGAATTTTTACCGCCTTCGGTGAAAAACGTGCAGCCCGACTGTTTGCCGATTTGGACGCGTTGGCCGAATTAATGGCGCAAACCCTCAATACTAAATAAGGAGGGCAGCCATGTGGAAAATGTTGAAACACATCGGTCAAACACACCGCCGCAAACTCATCACAACCTTCTCTCTCGTCGGCTTGGATAATCTGCTCTTGCTGGTTTATCCCGTGTTTGGCGGCTGGACGATTAATGCCGTTATGGAAGGCAAGGTCTGGCAGGCAATGTTGTATGGTGTGGTGGTTTTATTAATGTGGATAATCGGAGCCGCCCGCCGAGCAGCCGATACGCGTACGTTTACCCAAATCTATACCGAAATAGCCGTCCCGGTCGTTTTGGAACAGCGCAAACGAGAAGTACCGCATTCCGCCATTACCGCACGCGTTGCCCTATCGCGTGAGTTTGTCAGTTTTTTTGAAGAACACCTGCCCATCGCTGCTACTTCGCTGGTCTCCATCTTCGGTGCATGTATGATGTTGCTGATATTGGAATTTTGGGTGGGCGTATTGGCTGTCGCGATACTGGCCCTGTTTTTATGGTTGCTGCCGCGTTTTGCCGCCATCAGCGAAAACCTATATTTCCGTTTAAACAACCGGATTGAACGCGACAACCACCTTATCCGCGACGGCAACGAGCATCAGCTCTACCGCCACTATGGCTGGGTTGCCAAACTACGCGTGCTGATTTCCAATCGCGAAGCCTTAGGCTATCTCAGTATCGGCATAGCGATGAGCGTATTGTTCGGCTTCGCCTTTATACACATGACGCTTAAAGGCTATGGCAGTGCCGGCCATATCTATTCCGTCAGCACTTATTTATGGATGTTTGCAATGAGCTTGGACGATGTACCGCGCTTGGTCGAACAATACTCCAATCTAAAAGATATCGGACAACGCGTTGAACTCTCAGAAGAAAACAATCTTTCCAAGGCCGTCTGAAACCTTAACACACTATCAGGACATATTATGAATTGGTTTTATTTAATCTTAGCCGGTATGCTGGAAATCGGCTGGCCATTGGGCTTAAAGCTGGCACAACAGGAAGGCTACCGCTGGCATGGCTTTGCCACCGCGCTTGCCTGCATTGCCGGTAGCGGATACTTCCTTTACCTTGCCCAAAAAAGTATTCCGATGGGTACAGCCTACTCCGTCTGGACAGGCATAGGCGCGGCAGGGGCGTTTTTGGTGGGTGTTGTATTTTTCAACGATGCCGCAAACTTCGGCCGCTGGCTCGGCGCATTTCTCATCATCGCCGGCGTCATAGTGATGAAACTCTCCAGCGGAAACTGAAAATCTCGTTTCTATCCAATCTAAGGCCGTCTGAACGAGCATGTTCAGACGGCCTAATACCTTCCCGAATATAACGAAATCATCTTAAATTAAAACCAAGCATTCTTTCCTTTTTTCAGACGGCCTGTTTAAAGAGCCTGCTCGGATTGTTATCAATTCACCCGGTTTTGCATTATAATTGTGCAAATTTGACTCACTCGAAAGAAAATAAATTGGAAGGATTACAACAACTTGTAGATTTATTGGTAGGTTTTGTCGATTGGATATTGAAATTACTGGCATTCTTGTTTTAAACTACGTTCCATTCTTTTATACATTAAAGACGTATTTTCATCATGCAAACCGCGCAACGCTCTGCTACTTTCTTCTATTGGTACCACACAAACGTGCGGTACTTTTTTGCGCTTGTCTGAAACAGACTAAGTTGAAAATACGCAAATTAGAGCCGCCTCATTTGAGCGGCTTTTTTTATACCCATCATGGCCGCTTAAATCCACCCATTTTTAAGAAATAAGGAATACAGCCATGACTGCCTCAACTAAAATCCACAGCCAAACACAAATGTTACACACCTGCCGCATGGTCGTTGACAGCAACAGCCACCACAGCATGCTCAATATGCACACTTTGCCTGATTCGCCTGAAAGCCTTATCAGCGAAGCCCTGATTCCGCAAGTGCGCACCATCGCGACTTTGATTGCCGCAGAGCGCCACGACTTCAATCAAAGCAGCCCCAACGTTTTTACTGATGAAGCAGATTTCTTCGCAGCGCGTATTTTGGTTTTGGGCGTACGCCGTTTCCATTTGGATATTACCCTGCTGCCTATGCTCAAAACCGCTAACAAACGCGCCGAAGCTTTCGCCAAACGCCATCACATGCCCTTCTCTCCCGCCGAAATGCAAATGTCCCTGCACACCCGCCGCCCTGCCAACCTGCTGATTATCGAAACCGAACACGAAATGCCTGCACTGGGAAATCTGGCTGACAACAGCCGTGCATTTGCAGCGCAACTTTCCAATATTATTTTGTAAAACCACTTGAAAAACAGGGAAATGGTTTAATATTAGGCAAACACACTCCGCCGAAATCTCGGCAAAGACAAACCTCTCTCAGGAAAAACAATGAAAAAACTGATTGCCTTAGCCGCCCTTTCCACTTTTGCCCTCGCTGCCTGCAAAGACAATACCCAAGCGCAGCTTGAACAGCAACAAAAACAAATCGAAGCATTGCAACAACAGTTGGCACAACAAAACGGCCAACAAGAAGACAATACGGTTTACCAGCTCACGCCCGAAGCCGTGAAAGACACCATTCCTGCCGAAGCACAAGCCAACGGCAACAACGGCCAACCGGTAACCAGTACAGACGGCCAACAATACATCTACGACCAATCCACCGGCAGCTGGCTGCTGCAAAGCTTGGTGGGTGCGGCAGCCGGTGCATTTATCGGCAACGCATTGGCCAACAAATTCACACAGGCACGCAATCAAAACAGCCCGATTGCCCGTCAAGCCCGTGCCAACTATTATCAAACCGCACGTCCAAACAGACGCACCAGCCAACAGCTGAATACGCGCACCCTGCGCGCCCAACAGCAAAATGCGCAACAACAAAACGCTCAACAGCAACAGCGTTACCGCGAAACCGCGCGCCAGCCTTCCAACTACCGCCGACCAAGCATGGGTCGGGGCTTTGGCCGCCGTCGCTGATTCGGTTTATATTCCATCTTTGATATAAACGCTCCCAATATAAAAGGCCGTCTGAAAATCAGATTTTCAGACGGCCTTTAGTTTTCTCTATTTTCTCATTGCAGACTTGTGGGTCTGTCTGTATGCGTTATGCCCAAAAGTCTCGCGGAGCGTCCAATACGGGTTTGACGATACCTGTACGGATGGCAAAATCTCCAAAACCTTCCTCATCCAAACGGTTTCAAGACCAATCTGCCACCCAGCCTTCGACAATTTCAAGGATTTCAGGTTCGGTAATGTTTTCTTTAAACAGGCGCGGAATGCGGGGGCCTTCGCAGTTGCCGCCTGCGTAAAGGTTGTAGCGGCCGATGGCTTTGCCGACCAAACCTATTTCCGCCAGCATGACGCGGCCGCAACCGTTGGGGCAACCGGTTACGCGCAAAACGATTATTCGTCTTCCAAGCCTGTCCTTCGGTTGATATATAAAAAGGCCGTCTGAACTTTGCTTTCAGACGGCCTTGATATTGAACAGGACAAACCGATTAGGCTTGTTTGTTCCAACGTTCGATAGATTCTTTGATGACTTGTTTCGCTTCTTCTACATCGCCCCAAGATTCAACTTTAGTGGTACCTGCTTTTTTCAGGTCTTTGTAGTGGTTGAAGTGGAACTCGATTTGTTTGATCAGTTGTTGCGGCAAATCGGCTAAAGTTTTGTAGGCATTGCCGTTGTTTCGGTCGTCGGCCGGAACGCAGACGATTTTGTCGTCCACTTCGCCGTCGTCAACGAATTTCATCACGCCGATAACGCGTGCTTCCAGAAAAATACCGGTTACCAAAGGCTGCTCGGTCACCAGCAATACGTCCAATTCGTCGCCGTCTTCGTCCAAAGTTTGCGGAATGAAGCCGTAGTTGGTCGGTTTGGCGAAAATTGCCGGTTCAACGCGGTCGAGTTGGAACGCGGCTAATTTGCGGTTCCATTCGATTTTGTGGTTGCTGCCCGCAGGGATTTCGTTGACAACGTTGATGATGCCGCCGTCCACATCGCCCGGGGTCAGGATTTTGTTGAAGTCTGCCATGATGGTTTCCTTTGATTTTAAAGAGAGTCAAACGGCGAAAGTATAACAAACCCAAGGCCGTCTGAAAATGTGAAACTGTCGTATTCAGACGGCCTTTTTGACATTCAGCCTTTTGACCAGTTCTAAAATTGCGCGTTTATTGGAAGGGGAAAACACTTTTTCCGCCGCTTCTTCCGCACTAAACCAACCGTAGGCAACGTGTTCGTCCGGTTGCAGCATGATGGGCGTATCACGCGGAATTTGAGCGGAGAAGATGTGTTCGCGGTTTTCAAAAACGCCTTTGGGATAGCGATGGCGCCAGTGATGATAGATTTCATAAACGGTGCTGTCGTGCCAGTTTTCCAGCTGGCCGTCTGCAAGGCGGATACCGGTTTCTTCCCACACTTCGCGCCATGCGGTTTCTTCGATACGCTCACCCTCTTCCAAACTGCCGGTAACTGACTGCCAAAAACCTTGCGGCGCCGTGCGTTCAATCAGCAGGATATTGCCGTCTTTATCATGCAAAACAACCAAAGCGGAAACGGGATACTTCAAAGGCTTACCGCTCATGACTTATCCTTGCCGGATTGATTGGGGAGGCTGATTTTTGTAGTAAGTAAGCCAAAAGGTTTTCCATGTATCACTCAAAAATGGGAAATTGATATTCAGACGGCCTTTGCTGGAAATTCGCAAAGGCCGTCTGAAATTATACCTGATTTAACTGCGCCAATTTCCGAGAAACCAGCTCTGCCGCTTCTTCCGGCGATTTGGCCTTCAACCCTACTTCGCCAAAATACGAAATTTTAGGCAAATCACACAAAAACTTATCGACGTCTTGCGCCGTCAAAAAACGGCCGTGCAAATCAAATCCGACATTTAAAGCACGCCCTTTGATTGCCGCCACCCTGTCATGCAAATGGCCGTACAAGTGATACCAGCCCTGATAGCAGCCGTCCCACTCCTGAATCGGATAGTGAAAAAGAACCAGCGTATTCTTAATTTCCGGCAATTTGAGTTTCAAATACGGCCGTATGGACGACAGCAGCGGATGGCCGTCATGCTTGGTCTGGCTGCGGAAAAAATCGGCATGCTGCCGAATCACATGATCATGATTGCCGTAAATCAAGTGATGTTGCCCATTCAACCGCGACAAAACGCGCTCTATCTGCTTATGGTCTTGGGCAAAGGAAAAATCGCCCAGGTTGTACACCGTATCTTCAGGCGTAACGGTTTCATTCCACGTTTGGATTAAAAATTCATCCATCTGCTCCACGTTATCGAACGGTCGAAATTGCGGGCAGAATTTGGCAATATTTTTATGTGAAAAATGTAGGTCTGATGTGAAGTAGGTTTTGCTCATGCCGTGCTCTCTGCGTTGCAAGCTTGAATCGTATCACGCGCGGGCGTATGCTAAACAATGTTTATTGTATTCTTCAAGGAGTTTTTATGCGTTTGGTTATTGCCGCGCCGGCCAACGGCGCAATATTAAAAGACACACTCAAAGCGTATCTTCAAAACGACCCGCGCGTCAGCAACTTGGTCGATTTATCCTCACCCGAAGGAAGCTATCCGCAACTCTCGTTTGCCGCGGCCGAAGAAGTCGCGGCAGGGCGCGCCGACCGTGCGCTGTTGATTTGCGGTACCGGCGTGGGCACGGCAATCGCCGCCAATAAAGTGCGCGGCATACGGGCGGCGACGGCGCACGATTTACTCACGCTCCGCGGCTCGGTGGAAAACTATGATGCGCAGGTTTTATGTATGGGGCAAAACGTGATTGCCGCTCCGGCTGCTTGGGCATTGGTCGATATCTGGTTGGATTTGCGCCACGACACAAGCAGCGGTTATGCGCCTAAGGTTGGCGAAATCGAGGCATTCGAGTGCGGAAAATAAATGATAAATTTTCTATGCATTTTCTTACAGATTCTGGACCAGAATATTTACAAAATTTCTAGAAATGGAAAAATTTATATTAACCACCCAATTTATAGTTTAGCTTTTATTATTTATACCATACTAGGAGAATAGACATTTCTTTTTATTTGGGATATTATTATTTTATATAACTTACTAAACTCTTTTACAAAAAGAAAGATATCGATGGAAACCTTCTCACAATATATAGTTATTGATACAGAGACAACTGGATTATATAAAGGATCAAGGCTTGTCCAACTTGGATGGATTGTATTTGATAAAAATGGTAATAAATTATCAGAAAATGAATACTTGATAAAACCTGTTAATTATAAAATTCCAGAATCAGCAATAGCTATCCATAAAATTACAACCGAACAAGCAATAGAAAAAGGATTCTTACCGCAAGAAGTTTTAAGTTATTTTATGAATGATATTTTCAAACCAGATACTTTATTAATTGGACATAATATTGAGTTTGATATAAGAGTCCTTGAAACAGAATTAAAGCTTTTAAATATTTTTCCTAAAAACCTTCCTATTTCAACTTATTGCACAATGCGCTCTACAAAAAATATTTGCAAAATTCCAAGTGCTAACTATAGAGACTACAAAATACCAAAGCTCATTGAATTATATAGGCATTTATTTAAAAAGGGGTTTGCAAACGCTCATAATGCACTAGCAGACTGTCGAGCAACTGCAGAATGTTTTTTCGAATTAAAAAGATTAAATTTAATTCAAAATAGTTACATTCATACTTCCATATTCAACAAAAAACAACCTCAAATTATTATTATTGAAAAAGAATACCCAAAAAAAGAAATAAAAACTAATCAATATAAATTTGAGAATACCAATTACCAATACCAATACCAATTACAATTACAATTGGATATGGTGGGTTATTGTTATTTTAATCTACTTTTTACTACCTAATACTTTCTCCAATAAAAAAGATAAATTATCAAGTTATAGTACATCGACATCAAATCCAACAACACCCCTAATAATAGAAAAACAACGTGATAGTTTACCTCCACCAGTAGAAGACCCAATAGCTCATGCACAGATACTCATTAACAATCAAGATTATAAAAGTGCTTTACCTATTTATACTAAATTAGCCTACCAAGGTAATGCCACAGCGCAAGATCAATTGGCTAGAATGTATCTTATGGGGCTTGGAGTAAAAATAAATCTTAGTAAAGCAGTTTACTGGTTTGAAAAAGCTGCCAATCAAGGGTTTGATAATTCACAATATGAATTAGGCCTAATGTATGCTACTGGCAAAGGAGTTACACAAAATTATCAAAATGCAATATTTTACTGGCAACAAGCAGCTACTCAAGGAAATGAAAACGCAAAAAAAGCTTTACAAGTATTAGCAGAAATGGAGCAAAAGGAAAACGCAGATTATAGAAAAAAACAGGAGGAACAACAAAGATTATTAGAAGAAAGACAACAAGCAGAACAGCAAAGATTGTTAGAAGAAAGACAACAAGCAGAACAGCAAAGATTGTTAGAAGAAAAACAAATGTTAAATAGACAACAGAAGCAGTTGCGTTTAGAGAAACAACAGGAAAACGAATTAACAGCTGCTATTCAACAATCACAATACCTTTTACAAAGTACATGGAATAAAATTCCGAATAATATTCAAACTAGCTTACTTAATGAACAAAACAATTGGGAAGCTTACCGTAACCGAAATTGTGAAAGTTATCGTAACAATAACACAACCAAACTGAATTGTTATATCCAGTTAAATGTAGGAAAACGTTGCGTTGTTTACACCACAGGTTGAGAAAAATAAGCCTGCAAGACCTCGAACGGCGTATTACCGTCCAAGCTGCCGTGCGGCTTCACGGTGTTATAAAAGTTCACAAATCGGCACAACTCCTTTCGCCGGTTCCGGACTGTCAAACAACTGTTTCTCATGCCACATCTCCATCAGGGTGCGGATAACCCGTTCCGCCTTACCGTTGGTCTGCGGACGGGCAACCCGGGTAAACTTTTGACCAATCCCGTTCTCATAACAGGCTACACCGAAAGCATGGTTGGCCGAGCCTTTATATTCCGTACCGTTGTCGGAGTAAACGCACTCAATCAGGTATGGGCAGGGATCAATCAGGTGTTCGGTCAGAAACTTGGCGGCACTGTCTGCGGTTTTGTCCGGCAAAATGGCGGCGTATAGCTCCCTTGAGAAATCGTCAATGGCGACAAACAGGTAATTCCGCTCATCGGTGGCTTTCTGCCCTTTGAGCAGCGGCAGCCGTTTGGTATCGAGATGTACCAGCTCTCCGGGGTAGGATTTATTGTAGCGTTTGGCCTGCCTTTTGAGTTTTTCCTGAATGCCGCGTTCTACCTTGACCAGGCGTTTCATTCCGTACTTTGCCTGTTTGAAACGGTTGTTGGTACTGGTTTGGGGTTTGAGCAGCCTGCCTCTTGCGGCTTTAAGTGCGCGGTAAATGGTGACGCGGCTGACTTGGTAGCGGCGTGCCAGGGAGGTTACGCTTTCCTTCCCCTGCGTGTAGGCCAGCCAAATGGCTTGGCGGTGGTGCGGGGTGAGACGGGTGTTTTTGTGCATGTTCATGTTTCAGTATTCTCCTGGAAATACTGTAAACAACGCTACTAGTTTCTACAAGTTAAATCAAGAGAGAACTCAATATTTACAAGGATTTATTATTCAATAGTGGGTAGGAATTGCTCTAAATAATAGAGTGATTCCTACTTACCAAACTAGTATTATATTTAGAATTAAATGAACACTGTCTTGTTAGTATGAGATTTTATGAGTTGATTATGTATCGGCACTATATAATTAAAAAATAATTCAAACTATTGTTTTTTTTAATATATTTTTTAAAACCGTCTCAAAAACACCTGAATGAACGCAATCTTATCCAATTCCGGCATAGCGTTGAACGCTTCCTGATACTCGTGGATGTAGTTGATTAAAGGATAAAATTCTTCATCAATATGGCGTTTGTCGAGTTTGCGGCCAATATTGCCCTCGTTGCTTCGTCCTAAAAACTTGGAAATCAGGTAATACGGCGATTTGAGTTTGAACAACATTTCGCCGTTTTGCGCATCAAATACCATAAAGCCTTCGTGTTCCACATTTTTCAGACGGCCTTTCAGCTCGCCAAACGTGATGTTTTTCAGCGTTTCGGGGCGGCGGATGCCGTATTGTTTGCCGATTTCGTCCAATTCGGTTTCGCTAAACTGACGGCCGGTCGCCACATCAATGCAGCCGATTAAGGTTTCGCCCAATTCTTCGCGGATGATGTGCACGTCTTTCGCGTCTGTGATTTCAAACAAAAAAGTGTGGTTCGGATATGCGCGGAACAGGGTTTCGTATTGCGCGCAGTGTGCGGCGGTCATGTCTGCAAACGCGCTATCAAGCGAACCGGTAGTCGAATAGATGAATACCAAGACATCAGTGAAGAACACTACCGGCTTGTTTCTGCACTTGCGGGTAGGAAGCGGGCTGAAGAAGACAAGCTGACCATTCTGGCGGTCAGCGACGATGACCAAAACATCTACGCCTTCAATGGCACGAGCAACGAGTACATACACCGTTTCCAAAAAGACTACGACGTTGCCCAACCCGACTATTTGACCTACAACTACCGCAGTACACAATACATCATCAGCGCTGCTAACAGCGTAATAAACGGCATGACAGGTCGTCTGAAAACACTGCATCCGATTGTTATCAACCCTGAACGTCAAACACAGCCCAACGGTGGTGTATGGGCTGCAACAGACAGCGAAAGGCAGGGGCGTGTGCGCCACATCAGCCTGCCGTTCGGTAGCAACAGTAACATACAGGCACAAGCTGTTATCACCGAAATAGGTCGTCTGAAAACCTTGAGCGAAGTCGCATGGAATGAGATTGCAGTTTTATCCCATCATAATGCCAGTCTCAAACCTATGCAGGCATGGTGTGAACAAAACGGCATACCTTATTTTTTGAGTGCCGACAAAAGCAGCAAAATCAAATTGCGCCACACCCGTGAGTTTGTCCGCCTGATTGATGGTGTGGAAAAACAAACCGAAGGCTTTACATCACAAGCTTTTGCAGAACTTATTAGTGAACAAGTGAAAAAAAGTGGTGGCAGTTGGTGCGTTTGGTTTAGGCAATTACAAACTGATTTCTTAAACGAATATCCACTGCAAGATGAGAAGCTACCTGAAAAGTCGGATAACCTTGCAGAGAGTCGTGAGGCAGAAATCCAAGCGTCGCCCATAGAAGACAACGGGTCGTCTGAAAACGGTAGTGGCAGTGTTAACCGATATTCGTCCGCCTTTCTGAAAAGCTGGCTCTACGAGTATGTAGGTGATGAACATGAAACCCGTTCGGAAGGTATATTTCTAGGCACGGCACACGCAGTCAAGGGGTTGGAGTTTAAGCACGTCTTCATTTTAGACGGCGGTTAGCAGGGAGTTGACGAAGCCGAACAGAGGCTTTATTACGTCGCTATGACTCGTGCCATAGAAACACTGACCCTACTGCAAACTACCCCAGAGCATCCTTGGGTGGCAAAGCTACCTGATGATATTGAAAACGTGGCTCAAATCTTTACCGAATTACCTAAGTTGAATACCGAATACAGACGTTTGGCAGCTTATCGAAACACGGCAGTCGAGGGAGAAACCGATAGCAAAAGTGATTTGGATATCGACTTCATTGTCTGTCACAACAATGTCGAAACTGTGAAACAACGTCTGTTTGCTGCTGCGGAGCTGAAAAAAGACGACCCACTGGAAATGAAGCGGACGGAGGATGGCAGATATATTTCCCTTTCTGATGATATTGAAGTTGCCCGTACCGTCAAATTACCACCGTTGCCGACAAAAACTACCGCCTATGCCAACACTTTCAGAGTACGTTATTTAGACGAAGTCGGAGAATCATTTCGCCAACGTATCCCAGAAAAAATCGGCACTAAAAAGCTGGAAAAATGGATGCTTGTTATTCCTATGTTAGTGATACCGCCTGAGTAAAAAGAGTTTTTCAGGCTATCTCAAACATGAAGAAGGCAGCTTGAATACAAGGCTGTCTGAGACTCAAACGGAATAAAAGATGAGTAACAAAAAACAAGTCGCCGTCAGTTTTCTCGGCACGGTATTGGACAGCGGTTTCGGTCAAGGGCGTTGGCAGAAGTGGCGGCCGAATGTCGCCATGAATCAACGTCAGGATTTTCAGCCTGACCGTATTGAGCTGTTTTATGCGGAGAAATACCGCGAACTGGCGGATCATGTAAAAGCCGATATTCAGCAGGTATCGCCGCACACAGTCGTCAATCTCGTGCCTATGGAGCTGGCAAACCCGTGGGACTTCTCCGAGGTTTATACCAAACTGCACGACTGGGCGGCGAGCTATCTATTTGATACAGAAGAAGAAACCTATCTCACCCACATCACCACAGGTACACACGTTGCCCAAATCTGCCTGTTCTTATTGGTGGAATCGCGTCAAATTCCGGGGGTGTTGCTCCAGACTGCGCCACCGAAAAATCAAAGATGCAGCATGATTTCAGGCGATGTTGGCAATTATGAAATCATCGATTTAGACTTGGCTCGTTACGACGTATTAGCCGAACGCCTTGCCGCCGTACGCGATGACGCAGTGCGCTACCTGAAAAGCGGCATCTCCACCCAAAACACTGCCTTCAACCGCATGATTGCCGAAATCGAACAAGTCGCACTCAATTCTCCTTCCCCCATTCTACTTTCCGGCCCCACAGGCGCAGGAAAATCCATGCTGGCACGCAGGATTTTTGAATTGAAAAAAGCACGCCATCTGATTAAAGGCACATTTGTCGATGTAAACTGCGCCACCCTTTGCGGCGACGGCGCAGCATCTGCCCTGTTCGGCCACAAAAAAGGCGCCTTTACCGGCGCCGCAGAAAAACGTGAAGGCTATCTAAAAACTGCCGACGGCGGCGTATTATTTTTAGATGAAATCGGAGAATTAGGCTTAGACGAGCAAGCCATGTTGCTCAAAGCCATTGAAGAAAAACACTTTTATCCCGTCGGCAGCGACAGCGAAGTCAAAAGCGACTTCCAACTCATCGCCGGCACCAACCGCGACTTACGCCACGAAATCCGCGCCGGACGCTTCCGCGAAGACCTGTTCGCCCGCATCAACATCTGGAATTACCCACCGCCCGCACTCGCCAACCGCCGCGAAGACATCGAGCCCAACGTCGAACACCAGCTCGCCCTAGCCTCACAAGAACTCGGCCGAACCACCCGCTTCAACAAAGAAGCCCTAGCCGCCTACCTCGACTTCGCCCACTCAGACCAAGCACCATGGCGCGGCAACTTCCGCGACCTCGCCGCCAGCATCATGCGCCTGGCCACACTCGCGCCGCAAGGCAGGATACAGGTAGAACAAGTCCAAGCTGAAATCGAACGCCTCAAATGGTTATGGTCGGAAGAACCCTTTTCAGACGGCCTCCTACATAAAAGGCCGTCTGAAAAAGCACAAGACTACCCCGATAAAGTCGATTGGGACACATTGGATTTATTCGACAAACTACAACTGCAACACGTTATCAACGAATGCCGCAAACATCCCAACATGGCCGCCGCCGGCCGTGCATTGTTTAACGTCTCCCGAACAGAAAGAGCAAAAGTCAATGACAGCGACCGATTAAGGAAATATTTACAGCGATTTGGATTGGAATGGGGAGATATTTAAATTGAGAGTGGGCAAGCTAGCTCATTTTAATCGCATTATTTTTTCATCATTTATAAAAAACAAAAGGCATCAATTCGATGCCTTTTATTTTCGTTAACATGAAAAATTAACGTTCATACCAACGTTTGGTCGATTCACGAATCACTTCTTTGGCCTACTTCAAAAATGCCGCATGATAGGCAATATGCTCACCAATAAAACTGGCAATGAAGTAATAGCTATGATCGTAGCCTTTATGGAAGCGCACATCGGCCGGTTGATTTGCCGCACGACAGGTTTCGATAAAATCTTCGGTGCGTAATTGTGTTGGTAAAAACTCATCTTCTAAGCCCTGATCAATGCGCATACCTTGTACTTTATAGCCTTGCTGGATGAGCGAGTTCGCATCATATTGCTGCCATTTTTCGCGATCTTTTCCTAAATAGGCAGAAAAGGCTTTCTCCCCCCAAGGCACGAGACTGGGCGACAAAATGGGCGAAAAGGCAGAAACACTTTGATAACGTTCCCGGTTTCGCAATGCCAATACCAATGCACCGTGTCCGCCCATTGAATGTCCCATAATGGAACATTTACCGTTGGTAGGAAAATTTTCCTCAATCAGACGGGGCAACTCATTCAAAATATAATCATACATTTGATAATTCGTCGCCCAAGGCTGCTCGGTTGCATTAAGATAAAAGCCCGCACCCTGCCCTAAATCGTAAGCATCATCGTTCGGCACTTGCTCTCCGCGAGGACTGGTATCGGGGGCAACCACAATCACTTGATGTTCTGCCGCATAACGCTGAAAGCCTGATTTGGTAATGAAATTTTGTTCAGTGCAAGTCAAGCCAGAAAGCCAATAAATCACACCAAGCGGTCGATTCTCCTGATTATCCGGCAAATAGACGGCAAATTTCATTTCGCATTGAAGCGTTTGGGCATGGTGTGCCCAAACTTGTTGCGAACCACCAAAAATTTGATGTTGTTCAATCAGTTTCATCGCGTACCTTAGTAATGAATAACAGCGCGGATCGATTTACCTTCATGCATTAACTCAAAGGCTTCATTGATTTGATCAAGTGTCATTGTGTGGGTCACAAACGGTTCTAACTCGATGTCGCCTTTCATTGAATCTTCCACCATTTTCGGAAGTTCAGAGCGGCCTTTAACGCCACCAAACGCCGTACCTTTCCAAACACGACCTGTGACCAACTGGAACGGACGAGTTGAAATTTCTTGGCCTGCACCCGCTACGCCGATGATAATAGATTGTCCCCAGCCACGGTGCGCACTTTCTAATGCCTGGCGCATTACGTTTACGTTGCCGATACATTCAAAGGTATGGTCAATGCCCCATTTATTGATGTCTAACAACACATCTTTGATCGGTTTATCGTAATCGTTCGGGTTCAAACAGTCAGTTGCACCAAACTGTTTCGCCAGCTCGAATTTTGAAGGATTGGTATCAATGGCAATAATGCGGCCCGCTTTGGCTTGACGCGCACCTTGCACCACAGCCAAACCAATCGCTCCCAAGCCAAACACGGCAACAGAGTCGCCTTCTTGTACTTTTGCCGTATTATGTACCGCACCAATACCTGTGGTAACGCCGCAGCCAAGCAAACATACTTGTTCATGGTTGGCTTCAGGATTGATTTTCGCCAGTGAAACTTCGGCAACAACAGAATATTCACTGAAAGTCGAACAGCCCATATAGTGATAGATCGGCTGACCTTGATAAGAAAAACGCGTCGTGCCGTCCGGCATTAAGCCTTTACCTTGCGTCTCACGTACCGCAACGCATAAGTTGGTTTTGCCTGAACGGCAAAACTCACATTCGCCACATTCAGCGGTGTAAAGAGGAATGACGTGATCACCCGGTTTTACGCTTGACACACCTTCGCCCACAGCAACAACCACACCCGCACCTTCATGCCCAAGCACCACAGGAAATACGCCTTCAGGATCGCTTCCTGATAACGTAAATGCATCTGTATGACACACGCCCGTGTGCGTGTTACGAATTAACACCTCGCCTTTGCGTGGCATTTCTACATCGATTTCCACAATTTGTAAGGGTTGATTTGGTGCAAATGCCACCGCCGCACGAGATTTGATGGTTGAATTGGTTTGTTTATTTTCCATTATTTTTTCCTTTTAATTCATTAATTAAAGTTATCTAGCCTAAGTAAGATAACAACAGGTTATACTTTGACCTCCACTCTAACGCAAGCGTTTTTGCAATTTTCGCTCCGGCGGTAGCATGATCGACTGATGGGCCACCATACAATCGGCGGTTAAAGGCTTCCGAATGTTTCCCTAAGTCATGAAGCTGTCCCGTTTGGCAGGCAATTTCCTGCGCACCGAAGAAGAGTAGCCTGCTTGGACGATATTTGAACATACAGCCACCCAAAGGCGGCTGACGGAATAGGTCGTCATAGAGTTCGTAGTTACTAGAGTTTCAGCACACAGCCGCCTGAAGGCGGCTGGAAAATTATTCCTAACCTGCCTATTCCAGAAGGCGTTTCAACACACAGCCGCCCGAAGGCGGCTGGTTGTCCGCGTAGGTGCCTATATTTTTTCCGAAAGGTTTCAACACACAGCCGCCCGAAGGCGGCTGGTAGGCTTTCTTTACGTCTGCATTCCACCAAAAAAGTTTCAACACACAGCCGCCCGAAGGCGGCTGGAAAACACCAATTGCACACAATAGTATTTTCTGTTGTTTCAACACACAGCCGCCCGAAGGCGGCTGGAAAACACCAATTGCACACAATAGTATTTTCTGTTGTTTCAACACACAGCCGCCCGAAGGCGGCTGGTTTGATACACGTTTCAATCATTTTGACATATTTTGTTTCAACACACAGCCGCCCGAAGGCGGCTGGTCGGTGGCAACGGCATTAATCGAGGCGCATGGAGTTTCAACACACAGCCGCCCGAAGGCGGCTGGGGCAGTAAACCAGCCTCACGATAGATTGCGACAGGTTTCAACACACAGCCGCCTGAAGGCGGCTGGGATTTACAGCAAATCGGATTTTGTGATTGAGCCGGTTTCAACACACAGCCGCCTGAAGGCGGCTGGCTTCCTATATCATGCACTTAATCGTTCTTTAATTGTTTCAACACACAGCCACCTGAAGGCGGCTGGCATCCCTGTATGTATCCAGTATGTATCCGTGGGTAGTTTCAACACACAGCCGCCTGAAGGCGGCTGGGCCAGCACCCGCAAGCCGGGCGTGTACGCCGAATGGTTTCAACACACAGCCGCCTGAAGGCGGCTGGGTGGCATGACACTAACGGATGGTTTATCGGTGCGGTTTCAACACACAGCCGCCTGAAGGCGGCTGGGGGTTGTATTTACGTTTGCGGTTGTATTGCCGTTTGTTTCAACACACAGCCGCCTGAAGGCGGCTGGTCCACGAATCCTTGTTCTTGGTTTACTGCGATTTGTTTCAACACACAGCCGCCTGAAGGCGGCTGGTCCACGAATCCTTGTTCTTGGTTTACTGCGATTTGTTTCAAC
>NZ_JBQCVL010000002.1:234571-239153 GCF_051958425.1 Neisseria sp. P0013.S005
ACACAGCCGCCTGAAGGCGGCTGGATTCAGCGGTTTATCGGTGCTGACGGGCATAAGGTTTCAACACACAGCCGCCTGAAGGCGGCTGGGTTTTGTATCGACTAAGACGACCCGCCGTATTGCAGTTTCAACACACAGCCGCCCGAAGGCGGCTGGTTGCGAGCATGGAAACGACATTCAAAGTTTTGCCCGTTTCAACACACAGCCGCCCGAAGGCGGCTGGTATGGGCAACGGCGGCGATTTAGACAGCCTGATGTTTCAACACACAGCCGCCCGAAGGCGGCTGGATGAAACTGATAGAAATCGTTGCCGATTATGTAGTTTCAACACACAGCCGCCCGAAGGCGGCTGGCGGTTGGTAAAGGTCGATTTTACGGTCAACGATGGGTTTCAACACACAGCCGCCCGAAGGCGGCTGGTCCCATTTGCGCCGAAAGCAAACCGTGTATTCAAGTTTCAACACACAGCCGCCCGAAGGCGGCTGGTTGAAGCGCGCATCGTCCCCGACATCACACTCTACGTTTCAACACACAGCCGCCCGAAGGCGGCTGGAAAAAGATTGCAAGTATCCATTGATAGGGTTCAGGGTTCAGGTTTCAACACACAGCCGCCCGAAGGCGGCTGGCTGTCCAATTTTGGCGATTGACTTAGTTTTTGAGTTTCAACACACAGCCGCCCGAAGGCGGCTGGACTGTATTGATTAAAAGGGATGGTACGCATCAGGTTTCAACACACAGCCGCCCGAAGGCGGCTGGGCTGATGGCTTCTTCTGCCATCAGGGTCAATCCGTTTCAACACACAGCCGTCCGAAGGCGGCTGGACACGGTTGCCATAGGCATCCGTAATCATTTCGGCGTTTCAACACACAGCCGCCCGAAGGCGGCTGGGTCTGCCCTACGACCAAGAGCGAGCCAAGACATACAAGTTTCAACACACAGCCGCCCGAAGGCGGCTGGGGTACTTCACTTTCTAAGAAAAATGATACTTTTGGTTTCAACACACAGCCGCCCGAAGGCGGCTGGCAGGGATTGACTGCCGTTGCCGTCCTGACTTTTGGTTTCAACACACAGCCGCCCGAAGGCGGCTGGATTACTTCAGCAATTCCTCCGTAAATCGAAACAGGTTTCAACACACAGCCGCCCGAAGGCGGCTGGGTGGTTGCCGCGTTAGCACATTTTATAAATATCTGGTTTCAACACACAGCCGCCCGAAGGCGGCTGGTTACGGTTTTTTTTAGATCATCAGACGGGACGTGTTTCAACACACAGCCGCCCGAAGGCGGCTGGCCAGCGTTGTGATAAAGCATAGTCAGACAGGATAAGTTTCAACACACAGCCGCCCGAAGGCGGCTGGGGCATTTGAGTTATCAGAATAATATCAATACCGGTTTCAACACACAGCCGCCCGAAGGCGGCTGGTTTTTAGGTTATAAGTTGTTGACGGGTCTTGGCCAGTTTCAACACACAGCCGCCCGAAGGCGGCTGGGCCGTCTCAGATTTGGCTAAGAAAGTAGATAAGGTTTCAACACACAGCCGCCCGAAGGCGGCTGGAAAGTCCTCAAAATCTGATGTACGACGGCTATGTTGTTTCAACACACAGCCGCCCGAAGGCGGCTGGGCTGGTGGCGCAAATCGGCTCTGATTGGTTGAATGGTTTCAACACACAGCCGCCTGAAGGCGGCTGGCTTCCACATTGGGTCTGTCTGCTCCCGTACATGCTGTTTCAACACACAGCCGCCTGAAGGCGGCTGGTTCACTGGATTCATACAAGGAGAATCAAAGGCAATTGTTTCAACACACAGCCGCCTGAAGGCGGCTGGCTTAATTGTTGCGCCGTCTATCACTTCAAGGGCGTTTCAACACACAGCCGCCTGAAGGCGGCTGGCAAAAGACATCATCATCCCGTTCGAGGTTTTACAGTTTCAACACACAGCCGCCTGAAGGCGGCTGGACATCACCGACTTTTGCAGTTTCGGCAAAAGACTGTTTCAACACACAGCCGCCTGAAGGCGGCTGGTTGTTAACGCACAAGACATTGTTTTATATTGCATAGTTTCAACACACAGCCGCCTGAAGGCGGCTGGTTTTGTTTTAGGTTGGTTGCAAAATTTATATCAGGTTTCAACACACAGCCGCCTGAAGGCGGCTGGTTGTTCTTCGGCGCTGAGTTTGCGACTGGAACAAGTTTCAACACACAGCCGCCTGAAGGCGGCTGGCAAGCCCCTTCCTCTACCGATACCGCAACAAAAGGTTTCAACACACAGCCGCCTGAAGGCGGCTGGCCGTTGAGCAAATCAAGGCGTTCAAGAAAAGCCTAGTTTCAACACACAGCCGCCTGAAGGCGGCTGGTTGAGCAAATCATCATGACCGTGAATATTGCCCTGTTTCAACACACAGCCGCCTGAAGGCGGCTGGTCATTCAGTCGGAGCGATTCCAAAGCCTTGCCGAAGTTTCAACACACAGCCGCCTGAAGGCGGCTGGGTCGGTATGGCTTTGCTGTCCGTTTATGTCGTGATGTTTCAACACACAGCCGCCTGAAGGCGGCTGGGAAAAATTACGTATGAAATCACTGAGAATCAAAGTTTCAACACACAGCCGCCTGAAGGCGGCTGGATTGTATGGTGAACAACATCCAATCTCTACTATAGGTTTCAACACACAGCCGCCTGAAGGCGGCTGGCCTGACCGTATATCAGCGCCTCTACAAAAACTTGTTTCAACACACAGCCGCCTGAAGGCGGCTGGCAAAGCACTCCGTCAGCTTTGGCAAATTCTTCGTGTTTCAACACACAGCCGCCTGAAGGCGGCTGGTATTTCTGAAAGAGTATTTCGGGGAATGTTCGCCTGTTTCAACACACAGCCGCCTGAAGGCGGCTGGTTCCAGCATAAAAAGCTATAAAAACCCAAATTATCGGTTTCAACACACAGCCGCCTGAAGGCGGCTGGCGAAGCCGAATTCTGACCACCGACAACCTTCATAGTTTCAACACACAGCCGCCTGAAGGCGGCTGGCGGGTGATTTTTGCCGATGGCGCATATTCCTGAATGTTTCAACACACAGCCGCCTGAAGGCGGCTGGTTAATGAGGAAACTGGAGTTTATTCAGATACCATAGTTTCAACACACAGCCGCCTGAAGGCGGCTGGCTAAGGGCGTGGCGACAATCAGTCGGCAATAGTCGTTTCAACACACAGCCGCCTGAAGGCGGCTGGGCTTACGAAGCCTATCAAGCCGTAAACTCCACATTAGTTTCAACACACAGCCGCCTGAAGGCGGCTGGAGCCCAAATTTGAGGCATTGCATCGGGTGATTGACGTTTCAACACACAGCCGCCTGAAGGCGGCTGGCTCCCCTCCCACAAGCGTGTTCCTTGAACTTTTGGGTTTCAACACACAGCCGCCTGAAGGCGGCTGGCAGCTTTGTTATTCAGCCCTTCGGGGCTGCGTGTTGTTTCAACACACAGCCGCCTGAAGGCGGCTGGATAGAGAAGGCAAAGTACCGGATTCAGAAATGCAGTTTCAACACACAGCCGCCTGAAGGCGGCTGGAAAACTTCTTCAGAAAGCATAGATGCGGCACGGATGTTTCAACACACAGCCGCCTGAAGGCGGCTGGGCAGCCAAAATCGTATTATGGCGACCAAACGAAGTTTCAACACACAGCCGCCTGAAGGCGGCTGGCGATCACGTTTTGTACACGATTGCCATTTGTTTGTTTCAACACACAGCCGCCTGAAGGCGGCTGGTTTGCTCCATACGCTTTATTTTGATCTTCGGTCTGTTTCAACACACAGCCGCCTGAAGGCGGCTGGGACCAACGGCAATTTTTTGTTTCAAATTTTTCATAGTTTCAACACACAGCCGCCTGAAGGCGGCTGGAAAAACAGGTATCACTCACATTAACACAATAAGTTTCAACACACAGCCGCCTGAAGGCGGCTGGCCACGCAAAAAGCCCAATTTCGCCTCATCCACCGGTTTCAACACACAGCCGCCTGAAGGCGGCTGGCATCATCCATTGACATGATGATGCGAATGTTCAGTTTCAACACACAGCCGCCTGAAGGCGGCTGGTCAACTCGCTCGTCGTCATAGTCAGCCTCGCATGGTTTCAACACACAGCCGCCTGAAGGCGGCTGGTTAAGTGTGGGTTAACCCCGCTTGCAGCTGCAACAGTTTCAACACACAGCCGCCTGAAGGCGGCTGGTCTCGACATGGCGGGCGCGTGCGGCGGCGGCATCGTTTCAACACACAGCCGCCTGAAGGCGGCTGGCTACCTAAAAGAGTGGTCGGCAGCCGACCTGTTGGTTTCAACACACAGCCGCCTGAAGGCGGCTGGGATTGGGCTTGTACTGCAACACAGACGACCCAACGTTTCAACACACAGCCGCCTGAAGGCGGCTGGGCGCTCGTTAAAGTCTTGGCGCATGAGCATCTCGGTTTCAACACACAGCCGCCTGAAGGCGGCTGGTTGAACATTTCGTAGTTGTCAAAGGACAACTCAAAGTTTCAACACACAGCCGCCTGAAGGCGGCTGGTTGAACATTTCGTAGTTGTCAAAGGACAACTCAAAGTTTCAACAC
>NZ_JBQCVL010000002.1:239253-301434 GCF_051958425.1 Neisseria sp. P0013.S005
ACAGCCGCCTGAAGGCGGCTGGAGCTATCGGATAGTTAGCTGGTAGGAAGCTGGTAGGTTTCAACACACAGCCGCCTGAAGGCGGCTGGCATGGAAGCGCAATGCTGAATTCGTTCTTTAATTGTTTCAACACACAGCCGCCTGAAGGCGGCTGGCTTATACACGTCTGTATCTGGACTTACACACACATGTTTCAACACACAGCCGCCTGAAGGCGGCTGGACAAAAGGAAAAGTAATCATGTTGACTACAAAACGTTTCAACACACAGCCGCCTGAAGGCGGCTGGAACCGCTGTATTACCTTGAGTAGTTATACTTACTAAGTTTCAACACACAGCCGCCTGAAGGCGGCTGGTAGCGTGAACATCAAACAACTTATCCGTAAATACGTTTCAACACACAGCCGCCTGAAGGCGGCTGGATAAGCAAAGTCTACGTGCAATTCAAAGTTCACTTGTTTCAACACACAGCCGCCTGAAGGCGGCTGGCCCTTGTAGAAGCTAACTACAACGTCATTATATTCTGTTTCAACACACAGCCGCCTGAAGGCGGCTGGTTCACGGATAGATTCTCGCCTCTATCAAGCGCATGTTTCAACACACAGCCGCCTGAAGGCGGCTGGCTCTCTATCATGAAGTAGCATTCCCTGCCGTACCTGTTTCAACACACAGCCGCCTGAAGGCGGCTGGAGCCCCTCTTAAAAGCCTTGCTCCGTCAAGTTTCGCAGCCCCGATTTCGCTAAGCTCCCAAGAAAAGCGTGAACGCGAGTATAACACAGCCTTTTCCGTTACACCCGCATTCGCAATATCCTGATTGTTAAAGAACAATCCCAATTCGCCAACCCTGCCGCATTTTCATGAGAACCGTAGGTTGGCGATTTACACAATCAACGTATCCTTAAACACATCCACCGCCGGTTTTGCGCCGTGGTGTTCCACTTTGCGCCGCCATTTGCTGCCTAGATGGTAAAAGCGCAGGCTGTCGGTTTCAGGGTTGTAGGTTTTCAAAAGTTTGTCTCTTAAAACAACCCACTGATCGGGCGCGATGTCGCATTCAAAAACCGAATACTGCACGCGCACGCCGTAGTCCAAACACAACTTCGCCACGCGCCGCAGCCTTGCCTGTCCTTCTGTGTCTTCCAGCGAAATATCGTAAGTAATCAGCATCAGCATTTTGTATTCCCATGTGCAGGCTGCTTTAGGGGTCGTCTGAAAGCAGCCAACCCGTTTTCAGGCAGCCTGCAAACCTATCTCATCAAAAACGGCGGGTATTCCGCCAAATCCCCGCGTAAATGTCGCGCCAACAGCATCGCCTGAATATACGGCAGCAGCCCGATTTCCATCTCTTCACCTAAAAATGGATGAACGATTTTTTCCTGCTTTTTCGCCTGCAAAGCTTGGAACAACAGCTTACGCGCCTCGGCTTTCAGGTTTACCGCACCGCTTGCCTCGGTAACAAGATCCTGCGGTTTGATTTGCCCGCGGTTAATCAGCGACAACACCAGCCTGTCCGCCCACCATGCGCGGAATTCTTCCAAAATATCCTGCGCCAAACTGTCGCGACCCGGCCGGTCGGCGTGTAGAAAACCCACCTGCGGATCCAGCCCCACGCCTTGCAGCGCGCCGCTGATGTCCTTGCCTAGAATGCTGTACACAAACGACAACAGCGCATTCACCCCGTCTCTGGGCGGACGGCGGTTACGTCCGTCAAAAGTAAAGCCGCTTTTCTCGCTCAAAAGCTGCCCAAACACGCTGAAATACCGCGCCGCCGCATCGCCTTCAATGCCGCGTACCACATCCAGCTCCGCCGCGCTCTTCAACTGCCGCAGCGAAATATTCAAAGAATCGACCGCACTTTGAATCGCCGCATTCTCGCCGTAATTGCGAATCTGCCGCTGAAGCACCCGCTTACTCGCCTGAATCTTCGCCGCAATGATATTGCGCGCAATCGGCACGGGATTTTGCTCCGACACCCGATACTGCGCCCGACGCAGCAGCACATTACCGCTCTGCCGCCCCTGAAGCCGCCCCAAATAACGTCCGTTTTCGGTAAAAAACGCCAAATTCACATTATTTTCACCGCAAAACCCCAGCAAAAACGGCGACACCAGCACATTCCCGAAACAGAAAATATGCCCGATGGAATGCACCGGCAACTGCGCCACCTTCTTACGCTCCTGCTCCACCACCAGCGTCTCCCGCTCCTTATGCAGATAGCTGCCTTGGGTAGTGATATAGAGCGTGTTTTGCAGTTTGCGCATGGGAGACTCCTTGGGGGTGGCCGTAGTTTTGGGGCATTTAACAGAGTTTAGCTACCTGAAAAATGGTAGGTCGGATTCTCGAATCCGACACTTTCAAAATTACCGCAATAATTTCAAATCATATAAATATCAAAAGGTTGTCGGATACAAGTATCTGACCTACATAGACTGAAACATAAGGTCGTCTGAAAGTTTTAAACAATAGTTTGAACAGCAAAAACCGCGTGCGTGCGTACCGCACACACCCTACATTTTGGTTTTAAAGCTTGTATCGTCCACAGTAGGGTGTGTGGCGCAGCTACGCACGCAGTTGGTGGAGATGCAGGTTACAGCCTGCCGCTCATTAACAGTCTAACTTATTTTGAAAATCTAAAAGAGAAAGAACTTCAGTAGGAATATTTAAAGCACTATAAATAGCCTTTAATTTATTTATCATTTTTTTATCAGCAGAAACAAAAACATCGCAATAAGCACCGTATATCATATGAGAAACATCATGCAATCTAGATCTATATTTATTTTCTGATTCCCTATAATAACCTAATTTTTCTAGTAAATTAGCTGCTAAATTTATATATGCCTCAACAATATAAAACTTATCTTTTATATCATCAAATGTCCAATTAAGACTTTTTTCAATCTCAGATTCACTTAAATACCCTTGTTTATATAATGAACAAGATATTTGTTTCTTTCTAAACTGATCAAAAATATCTTCTGGTGAAATATTATTCATTTCCTTAGGTTCTGATAATGGATTGCTATGTGCGTCCTCAAGAATTTTTTTCTCAATAGGTTCTATCAGATCATTTCCTACATAACCACTGACAACTCTGTGGTAGCAATCTATAGGATATTCATCATAATATATTTTTAAAGTTTCACGAGTTATAGGTCTTAGCGAGTTTCTTCCTGCTATTGAAGTTAAAAATTCTATTTCTGATCTTATAACATCATCAGATGTTCCACATCTTATTTTTGATGCTGCAATATCCTCTAAATGAGCTGGACTAAATGCAATAGAGTAATTTTCTTTTATGAATTCAACCTTCTCTTTTAATTTGGGAGAAATATTTTTAGGAAAATTTCCTGTTCTTAAATAACTAATAACGTTGTAATCCAAATATATTATTTTCATAATATTACCTATTCTTGAATTGTATTAAAATGAGCCATTGAAAATAAAGGCTATTCAACTAACTCTCTACTAAAGAGAACAACCCCGCCACATACCCCACACTCCTATCCCGTTTCCCCAACAGCTCCGGCTGACAAATTTCCACCAGCGAGCAGGCTTTGCAGCGTTTACCGTAGTTAGGCGGCGGGGTTTGGCCGCTGTTTAGAAGTTCGCGCACGGCGGCGATGGTGGCGAGTGTTTGGGCGCGCAGGTCGTCTGAAAACACGACGGGGACGCGGTGGCGGGTTTGCATATACCACAGCGCGCCCTCAAAGACGGTTTGCCCCGTCATTTCTTCCAAACACAAGCCTTGGGCGCAAAGCTGGATTTCGTCCATTGGGTCGGGTTTGGGCTTGCCGCGTTTGTATTCCACAGGTTTCAGACGGCCTGTTTTTGTATCCACTTCCACCAAATCCAACACGCCGCTGATGCCCAGCTTCTCCGCCGACACATGCACCGTCCGCTCAAAGCGCACGCCCTTGCGCGTTTCCGGTTCGCCCGAATCCACCCGTTCGTGTAGCGCCTTGCCCTGCGCGGTCAAATAGTTCTCCGCCCACGCCTGCTCGTTGTGAATCAAGGCGCATTGGCGCGGGCAAAAGGCGTAGTGTTGCAGGGCGGAAAGGGGAATCAGGCGCGTGTCCCGAGTTTCCCCTTTGGCTTTGGCTTTGGCTGAAAGTGCGGTCATTTTCAGCCTAATTTACGCAGCAGTTTGGTTTCACCAAGATTTTTATCGTCCACGCTGACAAGGTAGTCGTCAAAATTCCTTGCTGCTTCCACGCCGTCTTTTTTGGCTACCTGAATGCGTTTGAACAGTCTGTCGGCAGGTGCATCGCCTAAATTATTGCTGTGTTCAAACACATAAAGCCCGCGTGCATTCATTTGTCCGCGTGCGGCGGAATGGTCGTGGTCGAACATATTGACAAGTGCCTGCCAAAACAGTTCCAAATCGTTTTCGGAAAAGCCGGTTTGTTTGGCGAAATGTGCGGAAACAAAGCCATGGCAGCGGTATAGGCCGTAGGGGACGGTGAATTTGCGCCCCATGGTACGGTTGTCGCCGGTTTCACTGGCATCTTTTTCGTTGGTAACCGCCATACGGGTAATGCTGTGTTCTAGGGTCATAATAGGGTCTATGGAACGAGAGAAGGTCAACTGCACGGGACCGCGCACTTGTCCTGCATTTTTGCCGGTGGTCATCACTGCGCCGAATGTGCGGATGTCGTAATAACGGCTACACATGTATTGGCGGGCGGCTTCGGTTTTCTCGCCTTTTTCTTTGCCTTTTACGTTTTCTTGCTCGTGGGCTTCATCAATCAGGTTGTTCAAAATGCCTTTTTCGCGGATAAAGATATCGTGATGTTCGCCATTTTGGGTCATTTGGATAAAGTTGCGAACCTTGCGTTTTAAACAAACATCGGTTACCAAACCTTCGCCGGTTTGCGGGTCGATACGCGGCAGGTTACCTGCGTCGGGATCGCCGTTGGGATTGCCGTCTTGCACGTCAAATAAAAAGACAAAGTCGTAGCGTTTTTCAATAGTCATAGCGTTTACTCCTTATGCAGTTTTCGCTTCGTTGAACAGGTTTTTCAATGCGTCTTTGGTAAACAAGAATTGAGTTTCGTGGTAATAACCGATGGCGAATAGGCCTTGCTGTTCCAAATTCAAATGGTTGGGAAATTTCTGACAGTGCTCCAAAATCTGGCGGATTTCCCATTGCAGTTGCACGGCACGACCTTCAAATTCCAGTTTGTTCAAATGGTGCGGCAACAGGCGCATCAGTGTGCCGAATGCGGCAATCGGCGTGCTGCTCGCCGAACCGAAATAGCGGTCGGCAATGGTGGCGTTCAAGCCGGGATTGGCCTCGGCTTGTGTTTTTTCCAGCACGGCAAATAGCCGCCCCAACACATAGCCGATGTCTTGACGGTTTCTATCTAGGCTCATAGTTAGCTCCTTCATGTTTTTCAGACGACCTGCGCGGATTGCGCGATTGATATAGGCTTTAAGCAAACTTGCCCTGCCATAGGTAATTTTCTGTTCCGCCTTATTGCGCCGCAAAGCAGCCTGCAACAGGCTGACGGGCAAAACGCGGTTGTTGAGTGCGGCATCGGTTATTTGGGTAATCAGGTCAGACGGCAGGTTTTCCATTTTGCCGTCCAACACCAAATTGCCCAGCAGACGCGGCAGCGGCATATATTCGGGATATGGTGAGTTTTCGCCGCGCACCATTTTTAAATCGTCATACCATGCTGCAATGCTTTCGGATAAGGCGGCGACAGTCGTTTCATGCCAAAAGCGGACGACAATGCGTGCGGAATTGGGAGACAAGCCTAAAAGGTAGAACTTTTCTTTGCCGTCCGGTTTTGTATATTTGCCGTCATACAGACTTTTATAAAGCGATTTGACGGCATCAATATGGGCATCGGGGTTATCTTTGCCACCGCCACTAATCAACGAAGCAAGGCTTTCTTCCAACGGAGTCGGTTTTGCGCTCCAACAGATAGCTGTTACATCGCCGATACGGAAGCGGTTTTCACCGGCAAGCAGGGTGTTTAAGGCGGTGGTGTATTCGAACATGGCTTGCTCGCCAATCGGATACATCAGGCCGTTATCTTTATTTTTACCCTTACCATAAGATTTAAAAGAATCTAAATTTGCAGAAATCAAAGGAGCTGGTTTGGCTTGTTTATAGCTACCATTCTCAAATTTCTCAATCCCTTTAATATCATTATGTAAAAGTGCAATCGATGCAGGTTTGCCCGTTACAAGGCAAATACCTTTTTGGACATTATCGGATTGCGTTTGATTCGCTTGACTCACATATTCCCGCACCGCCTTTGATTGACAAACCAAATCTACTGCCTCGTCCACCAAGCGGAAGCTGAGATTACAGCCTTTGACCTTGGCACATTCCGCCCAATTTGCGACTTGCATAACTTTGCTTTTTTCTTCCGCAGAAGCCAAAAATTCAGCAACAGCAGCGATGCCTATATCATTGGGTAATTCCTTTTTAAATTCATTAACCTTGTCAATAAAACTTTTATGCTGATTCTGAACAAACTCAGGATTTTTATCTGCCATATATCCTAAAACATATCCATAATTGTCCCATAAAGTATTACTGACAACTTTTGTACTAGATCGTTTAACACTATGTGGCACTAAAAAAATGCGGCCAACTTTCTTCTTGCCTTTCAGCTCACGGGTATCTTCCAGCTGAATAAATTTGCCCTGTTTGTCTATAACAATAATGAACGGGATTTCTTTGTTTTCAAACCCTTCCTGGGCAATACCGCCATCGCTTTTGGCTTTGCGTTGGTAGTATTGGGCGAGCGCGTGCAAAATCATCGTTTCACCTCCTCGCTGTCGACTGGGGGCACGGTAATCACGCCGTTTACCGCTTTGCATTGGTAAAACATCGGTTCGGCGTTATTGGAATCGCGTGGGGCGGATTTGCTGAAATCCATGTCGTACAGCATAAAGCCGAAATCTTGGGCAATGTCTTCGCGTGGCAATCCATCTTCGGCTTTTTCCAGCAACCTGAAATCACAAGGAAACTCACGACAGCCTAAATAAGGCTGGTGGAAATATTGCCCTTTTTTCGCGCGCCGCTTGAACATTTCGGCAAATTTGACGTAGTTGTCGCCCTCGCCGGCTTCGCTTGTCATGTCAAAATCGGCGTGAATACGGTAGGCAACGTCTTTCAGTAGCATGGATGCGCGCTGCTGGCGGTTGTCTTCAATATAGAGCGAGCCGCTGCGTTCACTCATTTTGGTTCCCACTTCGTTACGGCGGATATTCGTCCACTGAATCGGTTTTAGGATTTCTATCTTCAAGACTCGCCAGCGGATTGCTGGCTTCCACAATATCGCCATTAGGATGTTTCTGGCAGCAGACGGTGTGATAACAGGGTAGCTTACTCTCTCCACCTTAAGCTCAGGCCTGGTAAAGCATGCCAAATCACCGCTGATTTCTAGGATGAAACTCATTTTGCCTCCTTATTAATTTCTATAAAGCTATATTAATTTATTCTAAATGTACAGGTCAAGTGTCATTCGCTTATTTTTTTAATAGACTGTAAAATACGCCTATGCTAAATTTCTTCCCGCACAATCGGTTAGATAAATTATTGCTATTCAGCTACCTTCGGGTAGCTGTGTGTTGAAACTATAACGCTATGTTAGAAATGACAAAATTCCCCTAGCAATAGGGGAATTTTTCATAAAACCGAATTTTCAGGTAGCCAAGCCGTATCATCAAAATCCGCGCCAAGCACGGCTTTGTAATAGCCCTTATCTAACACCAGCAATCCCGCTCTTGAAAAAACGGCATGTTCAGGTAACTTTTTCAGTTCGTGTTCGTACACAGTAATCGTGTAGCGTTGCAGCTTGCGGTAAACCCATTTGTGTTTGAGCGGGTCGCTTTCAAGCAAGTTGAACCAGCTTTCAAACGGCTCGGGTAGCGGTGGTTGATCGGTTTGCCCAAAGGAGTTGTCTGGCGGCTGCGGAAAGCGTTGTTTGTCCAAAATATCCTGCCATTCTGAAACTTCAACACCGTCTAGATGTCGTCTGAAAAAATCGTCCAGCTCGTTTGCTTTGACGATTTGCGGACTGCCGTCTTTTTCCCAATGAGCCAACGGGATAAACGGCACAATGAGTGCCACGCCTTGGTTATCAATCAGGCGGAAGCGTTCGGCGGCGGTGCGGAATTTGATTGCCAGTGGATTTTCATTGGATGATTCTGCCGTTAAAAGTCTTGTAATGTCGTGTTTGTCCACAGCGCCCTTGCCGTTAAATCGGCGGAAATACTCGGCAAATACCGACGGGGAAAGTGGGTCGCCGAGCAGTCCTGCTTTCAGCATTTCTTCGCTAATGTCCTGTCCCTGTTTCAGGCTGCCGCTGGGCGCGCCTTCCTCGGCACGGAACACGACCACTTCGCCCAACTGCGGCAGTTTTCCTTCACGGTTGCACCGCCCCGCCGCCTGGGCAATGCTGTCCAGCCCTGCCATCGCCCGATAAACACAAGGGAAATCCAAATCTACGCCGGCTTCAATCAACTGCGTGCTGACCAACCACAAGGGCTTGTGCAGGCTGCCTGCGCGATACAGTGCCAAATATCGGCGAACCAACGCAATCACTTCGCTTCGGTGTGTGGCGCACATATTGGCGGATAAATGTAGTTTGATTCCGTCAGAAGGCAGGGCGGCAAAGAGTTTTTGGGCGTGCTTTCGTGTATTGACTACTGCCAAAACGCACGGCCGGACAGCAATTTCATCGGCAATTTCCTGCCAGCTTTGTGTTTCGTCGTTTGCCGGTGGCATTTTGATGCGGACGCGGCGCAGTTTTTCCGATAAGGCGATTTTATCCGCCACAATCTCGCGCACGTCCGGCAATCCTTCCAAAATAGTGCGCCCGAATGGGTCGATATTTTTACCAAGTTCAGGCTGGGTTGCCGTGCAGAGCACAAAACTAACGCCGTAATCACGAGCCAGCACCCGCATCATATCGGTAATGGGCTTTTGGAAATCACGCGGCAGCTGCTGGGCTTCGTCCAAAATAATCACGCTGTCGACGATGTTATGAATCTTGCGGCAACGGCTGGATTTCGCCGCAAATAGGCTTTCAAACAGTTGCACATTGGTGGTAACAATCAGCGGGGCATCCCAGTTTTCCGTGGCAAGGCGGGTTTTGGCGGTTTCTTTGTTATCGGCCACTTCCAAATTGCTGTGGTGTTCCAATACCACGTCATCGCCTAATGCTTTGCGGAAAACATCGGCGTTCTGCTCAATAATACTGGTGAAGGGAATCGCGTAGATAATTCGTTTTTTGCCGAATTTCAGCGCGTGCTTCAAAGCAAACCCCAAGCTCGCCAAAGTTTTGCCGCCGCCGGTCGGCACAGTTAAAGAAAACAAAGTGCGGTCGGTTTCGGCGGCGGAAAAACATTGCTGCAAAATGGCATGGCGTTCTTGATTTAAAGTTGAATTTTTATCTGCTTTTTCTAAAAGTTGCGCCATATATTGCTCATATCTCCGATGCAACTCATCCAAACTGGGAAATTTCGGGCGTAATCCGGCTGCCTGCGCGGCATCCGCATCGGCATAGCCGTTCATAAAGGCTTCGGTATCTAAAAAATCGGCATCCACCAAGCAGGAAAAGAGAAAACGCAGCCAAATATGTAGCTCCTTGAACAGTTTTTCCTGTTCTGGTTTTTCCCAAAAAGCAAGAAAATTTTGTGTTAAATCATTATTGGATAAAAGGAAAGAATCTTCAGACAAACCACTTTCCACCAAGCCCGACAAAGACGCAACCAACTCATCATCCGCCTGTTGCAGACGAAGTTTCAGGCTGCCTTTGTCATACCAATCTGCCAGCCCAGCATGATGCCCGGCAATCAGATACGCCAGCAAATGCCCGAAAAACGGATTAAGGCGCTCCACCGCATATTTGGCACCGGCAGTGGAATGCGGAATTTTGCGCAACTTGGTAGATTCGACATCTTCCAAATGGGCATTTTCTTTTTCAAAGCCGGATGCATGACGGATATATTTCTGAAAAGCTTCCTGAAATTTCCCCAAATCGTGCAAAAGCCCCGCATATTCGGCAAACAACGCCCCGTAACGCCCTGCAAAACGCTTGGCGAGTTGGGCGACTTTTTGCAGGTGGTCTTGCAGAGGATGGGAATACCAATTTCCTGATGAGTCTTGGTGGGCGTGGGCTATATAGTCGAAATTCACATCGATTCTCCAAATTTGAAACGTGTAAAATTTAACGAACAAACCATATAAATAGCTTGTGGTGTTGAGAAATCGAAAATCTGTGGAATGAGGCTGTCTGAAAAGCTGTCGGCGGTCAGGCGCATAACGGCGGCTTGGGCGGCAAGTTCGGGCGGGGCTTTCCATTGTTCTTCGGGCGCGAATATCCAGACAAAGCTGTTTTCAGACGGCCTTTTTCCTTCGCGGTTGCAGCGTCCGGCGGCTTGGGCAACGCTGTCTAAACCAGCTTCGGCGCGCATCACCAGAGGAAAATCGACATCAACGCCGGCTTCAATTAAGGAGGTGGCGATAACGCGGCAGGGTTCGCCGTTTTTCAGACGGCCTCGAATTTCATCGAGCTTTTGGCTGCGGTGTTTGGCACACATTAAGGTGGTCAGGTGGAACGTACCATCAAGGTGTTTGGCTTGGTCGTACAGGCTGCGAGCGTGGCGGCGGTTATTGACGATGACGAGCATTTGCGGGTGTTCGGCAAGTTTGGCGAGCAGGTCGGCGTCGGTTTGTGTGCCGATGTGTTGCACGGTGGTACGACGCAGTTTGTCGAAAAGTGCGGTCGGTTTTGGGGCTATTTCGCGCACGTTTTCAAAGCCGCGATAGAAGCCGTTTTCGGCTTGCACGGCTGGCTGGGTGGCGGTGCACATGACGACGCTGCAGCGGTAGTTTTGCGCCAATTCTTTGATGGCTTGCATGATGGGCAGCAACAGATTGAGCGGCAGCATTTGCGCTTCGTCGAGGATGATGACGGAACCTGCGATGTTGTGCAGTTTGCGGCAGCGCGAGGAGCGGTCGGCAAAGAGGGATTCGAAGAATTGCACGGCGGTGGTCACGACAATTGGTGCGTCCCAGTTTTCCGAGGCAAGGCGCAATTTGTCTTTGGTAGCCTCATTTTGCAGTTTGCCGTCGTTGAAGGTGCTGTGGTGTTCCAACACGGCTTGTTCGCCCAATTCGCCAAAGGCTTTGCGGAATTCGGCGGCATTTTGTTCGATGATGCTGGTGAACGGAATGACGTAAATCACGCGTTGCATGTCGTGTCGTTTGGCGTGTTCCAGCGCAAATGACATGGAGGTGAAGGTTTTGCCACCACCGGTGGGCACGGTGAGCGTGAACAGTCCTTGCGGTTGCGCCGCTTGTTCTACGGCATAATCCAGAATTTCGCTACGCAGGCGGTTTAAGGCGGCGTTGCATTTTTCGGCTTCGGTTTGCTCTGGAGCTTGGGCGATACGTCGTCTGAAATCGTTGATGAATTGATTGAAATTGTGTTGTAAGGCGCTTAAATCGGGATAACCGCCGCGCTCGGCGGCTTTGTTTTCTAGCTTTAGATAAAAGGCTTCGGTGTCAAGATAATCAGCATCCACCAAGCAAGAATAAAGCATTCGGGTGAAGAAGGCGTAGGAGAAAAAAGGATGATGCGCGTCGGCTTTGAGTGGCGGTGTGGACAAGTTTTGAGGGAACTTGATTTCTTGTTGCCACAGGTTATCGAGGGCGGGAATATCTGCGCCAAATTGCAAGGCTAAACGCTGTTTTAACGTGCGGCGGTTATCCCCTTCACCGCTCCCGTTGGCTAGCCCTGCATGGTGCCCCGCAATGCAAAACGCCATCAGCTTACCGATCACATTCCCCCAACGCTCGACAGCGATTTTGGCTCCGGCAGTAGCGTGATCGACTGAAGGACCGCCATGCAATCGGCGGTCAAATGGTTCCGAATATTTCCCTAAGTCATGAAGCTGCCCCGTCTGGCAAGCAATTTCCTGCGCACCAAATACCCGAGCAAACTCCGCCGCCATTTCCCCAACATTGACCAAATGGCTTTGCAAGGTTTGCCAATGTTCGTAAGGTAAGAGATTGCCGAGTTTGTCTTGCGCGGAATGGGCGTAGTAAATTAGAGGTTTCATATTGAAATTCTAAAAAATTCAAACTGATATCATGAAATGATAATATGATATTAAATTTAATATGTAAATAGAAAAAATGCCGTCTGAAACTTTTTCAGACGGCATTGTCATTGATTAATCTTTATAACTTGCTTCTAATATCCTCCACCGCTTTCACTAATGCTTCGGAAAGCGAGGGATCAAAAGAAGAGTGGCCTGCTTGGACGATTCTCAATTCCGCTTCAGGGAAGGCTTGCGAGAGTTCCCACGCGCTTTGCATCGGGGTGCATAGGTCATAGCGGCCTTGGACGATGATGGTTGGGATATGGCGGATTTTGCCGATGTTTGCCAAGATGGCTTTATCGCCCTGTAACCAGCCTTCGTTCACGAAGTAATGGTTTTCCATTCTTGCAATGGCAAGGGAGGCTTGCGGGTCTTCATCCACGTCTTTAGGTTCAAACTGAATAAGATAGCTTTCCCAGTCTGCCCATGATTTGGCCGCTTTGAGGCGTGTGGCTTCATCTTCGCTGAACAGCATTTCATGATAGGCTTTAATTAGGGCTTGGCGTTTGTTTTCGGCCACGGGGGCAATGAATTTTTGCCATTGGGCCGGATAAATTTGGCTGACGCCGCCTGCTTCGTTCAACCATGCCATTTCAGACGGCCTGCATAGGAAAATACCACGCAAAACTAAGCCGCTGACGCGCTCGGGATGGGTTTCGGCATAAGTCAGCGACAAGGTGCTGCCCCATGAGCCGCCGAAAACTAACCATTTTTGAATACCGAGCATTTCGCGTACTTTTTCAATATCGGCAACCAAGTCCCAAGTGGTGTTGTCTTCGATACAGGCATAGGGTTTGGAACGTCCGCAACCGCGTTGGTCGATGATGACGATGCGGAAATGCTCTGGATTGAAAAAGCCGCGACAGGCAGGTGATGCCCCTGCTCCGGGGCCGCCATGCAGGAAAATCACGGGGTGGCCATCAGGATTGCCTGATTCTTCCCAGTAGATTTCGTGAATGTCGGATACGCGCAAAAGGCCGCTATTTCTTGGTTCTTGAATCGGATGCATGAACTTTCTCCTTTGTCTGATGAATATGTTGATTGTAACACTTTGCCTGCTGATTTTTCAGACGGCCTACATAGGTTTATCGCTACAAATGGCGTAAAATAGCACTTTTTTGACAGGATTATTTATGGCTGGCAACAAACAAACACATGCTGCACCAGAAGGACAACTTTTATTGCGTACGGTAGCCATGCCGCGCGATACCAATCCTAATCAGGATATCTTCGGCGGCTGGATTATGTCGCAAATGGATCTGGGCGGCGGTATTTTGGCGGCAGAAATCGCACAGGGACGAATTGTAACCGTAGCCGTTCAAGAAATGAATTTCATCAGACCGGTAAAGGTCGGCAACGTTGTATGTTGCTACGGTCATTGCGTCCGCGTAGGCAATACTTCTTTGCAACTAAAAATCGAAGTATGGGTGAAGACTTTGATGAACGATATGGTAACGGAAGACCGCCAACTGGTCACCGAAGCCGTGTTCACTTACGTCGCCATCGATGCACAAGGCAATCCGCGCCCTATTCCTCGCGAAGGCAATGCAAAGCTGGCACATTTGTAAGTTTAAAAATTCAAAACAAGGCCGTCTGAAACCTCAACGTTCAGACGGCCTTTTTTAATACAGAAGCAAAATGTAATAATATTTCTTTTGAGCTAAAGCAGGGCGACGTATCTGTTTTTTAGATTTAATTCAGGCTGATTGATAAAACAAAGACCGTACACCGGCTCCTTATAACACTGCCCTACCGCGACAGTTTGCGCCACTTTTGAAACGGCGTTCCCTCCTCAACCCACTTTAAGGAACATCATGGCTTCGCGCGATTTATACCCACAGGAAATTTTACAGGTTGTTCTCGACAAAAGCTGCGCCAAAGCACAATCCAGCATTCCCACACTGGCAATCTTGAGCGTTTTAGCCGGCGGATACATCGGCTTTGGATATCTTGCCTATTTAAAAGTAGTCAGCGGCATACCTCATGAATGGAGTGGTTTTGCCACTTTACTCGGCGCAGCCGTGTTCCCAATCGCCTTGATTTGCATCCTGCTTGGCGGCGGCGAGCTGGTAACCAGCAACATGATGATCATGTCTTTAGGCAGATTGGCCGGACGGATTTCCTCCAAAATGCTGCTGCGCAACTGGGTTATCGTCTGTATGGGCAATTTGGTGGGCACGCTGGCGATGGCTTTTTTCCTCGGATACTATGTCGGTATGATTGAAGGCAGCATGGCAGAAAAAACCATTGCCGTGGCGGAAGCAAAAGTCCATATGGATTTCGGCCGCGCTTTTGTATCGGCAGTAGCATGTAACTGGATGGTCTGTATGGGCGCGTGGTTGCACTTTGCCGCTAAAAACACAACCGGACGAATGCTGGCCATTTGGTTCCCCATCATGATTTTCGTATTAAACGGCTTCCAACACCTTGTCGCCAATATGTTCGTTATCCCAGCGGGTATTTTGGCAGGCGCAAACATCACTTGGGGGCAGTTTTTCTTCAACATGATTCCCGTATTCTTGGGCAATGTCGTCGGTGGCGCATCCTTTGTCGGTGCATCTTATCTTTATACTTATAGAGATACGCTAAAAGATAGTGCCGAATAGCCCTGCTTTAGAAACAACAAAACCTGCTTTGAGAAAGCAGGTTTTGTTTCAGACGGCATTGTTATTAAGTTTTAAAATCCATTCGGACACATTATTCAGATAAATCATCCAAACGAAAAAAGAGCCGTTTTTAAAACGGCTCTTTCCAATTCTTTGGTCGGAGTGAAAGGATTCGAACCTTCGACCCCTTGCACCCCATGCAAGTGCGCTACCAGACTGCGCCACACTCCGACTCGATAAGCTGTGAATTCTAGTTTCAAACGCTGATTTTGACAAGTGCTTTTTAGAAAGGGAAATTTACTCGTTTGAAAACATTTGAATTATTTATAAGCAAAAAAAGGCCGTCTGAAATCATTCAGACGGCCTTTGATTATTCAGTCAAATATCAAGCTTCAACCGGAATAATACCGATTTTGGCCTGCCATTGTTTTGGCGCAATGGCATGAACCGATTCGCCGTTGCTATCTACCGCAACAGTCACAGGCATGTCTTTGACTTCAAATTCGTAAATCGCTTCCATACCCAATTCTGGGAACGCCAAGACTTTAGATGCTTTAATGGCTTTGGCAACCAAATATGCCGCGCCGCCGACAGCCATCAGGTAAACAGCTTTGTTATCGGCAATGGCTTGGCAAGTTGCTGCGCCACGTTCGGATTTACCGATCATACCCAAGAGGCCGGTTTGTTCCAGCATTTGGCGGGTAAATTTATCCATACGGGTGGAAGTAGTCGGACCGGCTGGGCCAACAACTTCGTCACGGACTGGATCAACCGGGCCGACGTAGTAAATCAGTTTGTTGGTGAAATCTACCGGTAATTCTTCGCCTTTGTTGAGCATATCAACCAAACGTTTGTGCGCGGCATCGCGGCCGGTCAGGATTTTACCGTTCAGCAACAATACGTCGCCGGTTTTCCATGTGGCCACTTCTTCTTTGGTCAGGTTGTTGACATCGACTCGTTTGCCGTTGTCAGGGCTGTAAGTCAGATCCGGCCAGTCTTCCAAAGATGGGGCTTCCAGTTTGGCCGGGCCTGAGCCGTCCAATTCAAATTCGATGTGGCGGGTTGCCGCGCAGTTTGGAATCATGGCAATCGGTTTGGAAGCCGCGTGGGTTGGGTAGTCAAGAATTTTGACATCCAGCACGGTGCTCAAACCGCCCAAACCTTGTGCGCCGATGCCCAAGGCATTTACTTTTTTGTAGAGTTCCAAGCGCAGGGCTTCGGTAGTAGACAATTCTGCACCGAAATCGGCTTTTTCTTTGAGTTCCTGAATATCGATATGGCTCATCAGACTTTCTTTTGCCATCAACACTGCTTTTTCAGGCGTACCGCCGATGCCGATACCCAAGATGCCCGGAGGACACCAGCCTGCACCCATTTGTGGAACGGTTTTCAATACCCAATCAACGATATTGTCTGAAGGGTTGAGCATGGCAACTTTGGTTTTGTTTTCAGAACCGCCGCCTTTGGCTGCGCAAGTGACTTCAACTTTATCGCCTTTTACGATTTCCATGTGTACAACGGCAGGGGTGTTGTCTTTGGTATTTTGACGTTTGCCAGCCGGGTCGGCCAATACAGAGGCACGCAGTTTGTTGTCAGGATAGGTGTATGCACGGCGTACGCCTTCGTTAACCATTTCCTGTACGCTCATCTCGGCATCCCACTGTACATCCATACCCACTTTCAAGAATACGGTTGCAATACCGGTATCCTGACAAATCGGACGATGGCCTTCAGCACACATACGGCTATTGACCAAAATTTGCGCCATCGCATCTTTGGCCGCAGGGTTTTCTTCTTTTTGATAAGCCTTATACAAAGCCTGAATGTAGTCTTTAGGATGGTAGTAGCTGATGAATTGGAAAGCGTCAAAAATACTTTGGATAAAGTCTTCTTGCTTGATGACGGTCATGATTGTGTTCCTTTTCGGAGTCATGGTAGGGAGGATTTGTTTATTTCTTTAAGAGACCGATTTTTTCAGACGGCCTTCAATAGTGTAATAGTGCTTTCAAATGAATGACCCAGACAATATCATTTTCATACCTTATTGATTTAAATGAAATTTAATATCGCATTAAATTACTTGGTTATTGATAATCTATATCCACTAGCCATTCACTTAAATAGAAGTAAAATTACATTGTTTTTAAATGATAATCTTATTGCAAGGCCGTCTGAAAATATTTGCCTTAAGTATCTGAGAAAGAAATTTAGTAGCTTGTATTTAAAAGGAAACCACCAAAATTTCAGACAGCCTTTCTTATTTTCCAATACAATACACAATTGTAAAATCCGTGTCATTTTCTCCCTCAATCTTCTTGACTGATATCAAACTTGTTTGATTTTCTGAAATTTTATAACAGTCTTTTCACTTGCTTACGCAACAAAATATTATTCAATATATACAACAATCTATGCAAAATTATCTAATATATAACAATGATTTTTACTAGCAAATAGACGAATATTTTAAAATTTATACTAAAAAAGTAATTTTATTTTATATTTAAAATCAAATAATTGAGATAAATTTGTCTAAATAATAGGCATATTTTGTTTACAATAATTCCTCTATAAAACCTTAGGTTATCCCTATACTAAATTCTAATACACTTCGACTCATACAGATAAATATTGATTTTAAAAGAATTTCTGAGTAAGTAACTTGGATATTTCCTCACACGCAATAAATGTAATGAAAATACAATTAATCAAATTATCCACTATTCCAACTTCCAATTTCACAGGAACAAACCATGAGTGAAAATTTGTTAACCCTGACCATAGACGGCCATGAAGTCAAAGCTTCCGCCGACTCGTCAATCATTCAGGCCTATGCCCGTGCCGGCAGCGCGATTACTGCCAACATCGGTTGTATGGGGCAAGGCGTGTGCGGTTCGTGCCGCTGTATGATCCGCAAGGAAGGCGAGCGCGAGGTAACGACTGCGTTGGCGTGTGAAACCAAAGTCGAAGAAGGGATGCAGGTCAGCTTCTTAGACTACTTCATTCCCGAGCATATTCAATATTACGACGTGAGCGAGGTCGGCGACGGCTGGAACTGGCTGGACGACACCGCCAAAGCCTTCCCCGAAGCGCAACACTGCCGTCATTGCGGCGGCTGCAACCGCGCCTGTCCCAAAGGTTTGGAAGTGGAAAACGGCGTAGTGCAAGTGGTATCAGGAGATTTTGGCGCGGCTGCGCTGACCTTCGACCAATGCGTGATGTGCAACCTCTGCACCCTTTCCTGCCCCGAACACATCCGTCCGAACCACTTAGGCTTGTTCGCCCGCCGTATGAAAGCGGCGCGCACGCTGCGTCCGGTGGATTTGATGCGCCGTCTGCGCGAAATCGACAGCGGCAAAATGAAAGTCGAATTTGAAGAGGAGGCAATGTGATGGCGAACGAAATCCAAGGCATAGACTATGAAACCGCCCTTGCCAACCTGCGCGCTTCCTCATTGGAACTGCGTGGCGACCTGCCGGAAAAAAACGAATTGTTGAGCCAGTTTCACCCCGACTATCAGGCCAATGCACGCGTCAAACTGCCCATCGGTCCGAACACGGGCGATTACTGCCATCCTGATTTGGCGAAACTGCTGATCAGTCATCCGCTGATTGACGACTATGATTTGTCGGGCGCGGAACACTTGAACACCGACGTATTGGTGATCGGCGGCGGCGGTGCGGGTGCGGCGGCAGCATTGTCTGCGACCGAAGCAGGCGCGCGCGTGATTATGGCAAACAAGCTGCGTATCGGCGACAGCAATACCGTGATGGCCGAAGGCGGCATTCAGGCTGCTGTCGGCGCGGAAGACAGCTTGCAGCAACACTTTGACGACACCATCAAAGGCGGCCACAACGCAGGCAAGAAAGAATTGGTGGCGCAAATGGTTACCGACGCGCCGTCCGCCATCCGCTGGCTGATCGGTTTGGGCATGACTTTCGACCTTGCCAAAGGCGCGGACAGCAACGGCATGTTGAGCCGCAAACGTGCAGGCGGTACGACCGTGCCGCGCATCCTGAGCTACCGCGACTTTACCGGCCTCAAAATGATGCGCGTGCTGCGCGAGGCGGTCGAACTCAACGAAAATATTATCCAGCTCAACCGCCACCCCGCCATCGAATTATTGTCGGACGAACACGGCCGCTGCGTCGGCGCGATTTTGTACGATTTGGAAAAACGCTCTTTGGTATTGGTTCACGCCCAAGCCGTGGTATTGGCGACCGGCGGCAGCGGACGGCTGCATTTGCAGGGTTTCGCCACTTCCAACCACTACGGTGCAACCGCCGACGGTTTGGTGATGGCATACCGCATCGGCGCAAAACTGCGCGACATCGATTCATTCCAATACCATCCGACCGGCGTCGCCCATCCGCCGCACTTGGCAGGCGCGCTGATTTCCGAAGCCGTGCGCTCCGCAGGCACCAAACTGGTCAACGGTTTGGGCGAACGTTTTGTTGACGAATTGCAACCGCGCGACGTTGTTGCCGCTGCGATTCTGCGCGAATGCCGCGAAGGTCGCGGCGTAGTACGCGACGGACAAGTCGGCGTATTCCTCGACACCCCGCGCCTGATTGCTAACGACCCTGACGTATTGAACCGTTTGGTAACACTCGGCCACGTTGCCCACAAATGCGGCATTGACCCTGCTGTTGAGCCAGTCATGATTCATCCGACCCTGCACTATCAAAACGGCGGTATCGAAATCAACGGCGACGGCGCGACCTGCGTCGAAGGCCTCTATTGTGCCGGCGAAGTAACCGGCGGTATCCACGGCCGCAACCGCTTAATGGGCAACGCGCTTTTGGACATCATCAGCTTCGGCCGCCGCGCGGGTAAAGCCGCCGCAAATTGCGGCCTGCCGCTGAAAAAAGTGCGCGGCGGTGTCGGACACGTCCACGATCTGCAACGCGAAATGACCCGTGCCGGACTGACCAGCGACATCAAAGCCCCCGTTTTATATCCCGACTACGGCAAATTCGATTTGCGCGAACACGCCGGTTTGCAGGAGCAACAATCATGAACCAAGCCAATCAAAACTTACTGCACCCGTCCCGCCAAGTCGGCGCGGATTTGGCCGCGTGGCGTAAAGTCGGCGGCGGCGAAGGTCTGCTGGCGGCGCTTGCCGATCCTCAAAGCATCGTTTCCAAGCTGCAAGACGCCAACCTCTGCGGCATGGGCGGCGCAGGTTTCCCGACCTGGCGCAAATGGGAGGCGGCCGTTGCCGCACAAAGCAAACACGGCGACAAATACGTCGTCTGTAATGCCAACGAAGACGAACCGGGTACGTTCAAAGACCGCGTGCTGCTGGCGAAAACGCCGCACCAAGTCATCGAGGGCGTACTGATTGCCGCCGTCGCCTGCCGCGCCAACAAAGCGATTATGTATGTCAACCCGCACCAGACCGAATCCATTGCCTCCATCGTACCCGCCATCGAGCAATGGAAAAAAAGCGATTTGTTCATCCGCATCGAAAACTATCTGGGCAAACCTTTAGACCTGAAATTGGTCGAAACTTCAGGCCGCTACATCGGCGGCGAAGAAACCGCCGTGATTTCATGGTTGGAAGGCGGTTTCCCGTTCCCGCGCCGCAAACCGCCGTTCCCCGCCGAAAGCGGCGTAGAAGGCGAACCGACCTTAATCAACAACACCGAAACCTTCGCCAACATCCCGCAAATCCTTGCCAAAGGCGCGGAATGGTACAAATCGCTGGGTTTGGGCGATGCCGCAGGCACGAAACTCTACTCGCTTTCCGGCGATGTATTGAATCCGGGCCTGTACGAACTGCCGATGGGCACGACCCTACAATCGCTGATTTTCGACCACGGCGGCGGTATGCTCGAAGGGCGCACGTTTAAAGCCGTCTTCACCGGCGGCCCGTCAAACACGCTTCTGACCGCGAAAGATTTGGACGTGCCTTTGGACTTCGTGTCCGTGCGCGAACGCAAATCCAGCCTCGGTACGGGCGCGATGATTGTGATTTCCGAGGGAACCAGCGTGGTGCGCAAAGTGGCTGAGTATGTGGAATTTTTTGCGTCCAACTCATGCGGACAATGCCCGCCGTGCAAAGGCGGCACGTTCCAACTTTCACGCCTGCTCAACCGCGTGGATACCGGCATCGGCACTTCAGACGACCTCCGCGCCTTGCAAAGCCTGTGCCAACTGCTGCCCCGAAGCGGCCGCTGCGGCCTGATTGACGGCGCAGTTACCGTGTTGCAAAGCTCACTGCGTACCTTCCCCGAAGAGTACGGCCTGCCGGCGGAGCAGGATTAATCCGATACGGCGTTTCAGACGACCTTTTGTATTATGGGAGGTCGTCTGAAAAATACCTGTAGCAACTGTATTTTTCCCCCGTCAGGCAAAAATACAGTTGCTACTAAAACTGAAGTTTTGCCCTCTCCCTAACCCTCTCCCACGGGGAGAGGGAACAGATTGCAGAAAATCTGATAACGGTCAATTTTCAGCACCATTATTCCCTCTCCCACGGGGAGAGGGGACAGATTGCAGAAAATCCGATAATAGTTGATTTTCAGCGCCATTATTCCCTCTCCCCGTGGGAGAGGGTTAGGGAGAGGGCAAAACGCAATAACCTAAAAAACGTCGTCTGAAAAAGATGGCAACAAAAAATACGCATTACCCAAATACCCAAAAGAAAAACATAAAAAACAACTGCTGCCAAATACGTTTCAGACGGCCTTTCCCCGCTCAAACGGACACACGTCGTCTGAAATCCGATTTCCCCAATACCTCAAACTAGGAGACTCAACATGGGCTTCAAGCCAATTCCTGCTGCGGTTGCGCTCGCGCTGACGCTGATTATCTGGTTCGTCATCCCCGTGCCGCAGGGCGTATCGCCTGACGCATGGCACCTTTTGGCGTTGTTCGTCGGCATCATCGCCGGCATCATCGGCAAAGCCATGCCCATCGGCGCAATGGCGATTTTGGGCATTACCTTGGTCGCGCTGACCGGCGTTACCAACGAAAAAGCCGCCGACGCAACCAAAGACGCTCTGAGCAGCCTCAACAACTCGTTAATCTGGATGATCGGTATCGCCATCATCATTTCGCGCGGTTTGTTGAAAACCGGCTTGGGGATGCGTATCGGCTACCTTCTGATTTCCCTTTTCGGCAAACGAACGCTGGGCGTAGGTTACAGCTTAGCACTGGCGGACTTGGTCATCGGTCCGGTTACGCCGAGCAACACCGCGCGCGGCGGCGCCATCGTGCACCCGATTATGCGTTCCATCGCCCTGAGTTTCGATTCCGACCCCGAAAAAGGCACAGAGGGTAAAATCGGTAAATACCTCGCGCTGGTCAACTACCACGCCAACATTATCACCTGCTGTATCTTCATTACCGCGACCGCGCCCAACCCGCTGGTCGTCGAATTGGTTGCCAAAGCCACCAATTCGGAAATCCACCTCTCTTGGGGCACATGGTTCGCCGCCATGGTCGTACCCGGCCTGATTGCCATGTTCCTGATGCCGCTGGTGCTGTATTTCCTGTATCCGCCCGAAATCAAACAAACGCCTAACGCAACCGCCCTTGCCAAAGAAAAACTGAAAGAAATGGGCGCGATGAAGCGCGACGAAAAAATCATGCTCGGCATTTTCGTGATTCTGCTGCTTTTGTGGGCAGGCGTTCCCGAAATGTTGTTCGGCGTGAAAGTCGATGCCACCGCCACCACCTTCCTCGGTCTCTCCCTGTGTCTGCTCACCGGCGTACTGACTTGGGACGACGCGCTGAAAGAAAAAGGCGCGTGGGACACCATCGTCTGGTTTGCCGCCTTGGTCATGATGGCGAACTTCCTCAACAAATTGGGACTGATTGCATGGCTGTCCGAATCGCTGCAGGGCGGCATTTCCCATCTCGGCTTGGGTTGGGAAGCCGGCTGCACTCTGTTGGTACTCGCCTACCTCTACGCCCACTACGTTTTCGCCAGCGGCACGGCACACGTTACCGCGATGTTCGGCGCGTTCTACGGCGCAGGCCTCGCCTTGGGTGCACCACCAATGCTGTTTGCCCTGGTTATGGCATCCGCTACCGGCATCATGATGTCACTGACCCACTACGCCACTGGTTCCGCTCCTGTCATTTACGGCTCCAACTATGTGACCATGACCGAATGGTGGAAAGCCGGCTTCATCATGAGTGTGCTTGAAATCCTGATATTCTGCACTGTCGGTATCTTGTGGTGGAAAGTTTTGGGCTACTGGTAACTCTTTAGCTGATTAAGAAAATTCAGGCCGTCTGAAAACTCCAATTTCAGACGGCCTTTTGTTACAATTTCATTTTTACCGAACACACTCAATTACCGTGAAAATACTCATCCTCGGCAGCGGCCAAGTCGGCTCGACCGTCGCCCAAAACCTTGCCTCCGTTCCCAGCAACGACGTCACTATTATCGACATCGACGAAAAAGCGCTCAACCGTATCAGCAGCCGCCTTGATGTCCAAACCATCGTCGGCAACGGCGCATCGCCCTTTACCCTCGAACAGGCAGGTGCGGCGGACTCCGACCTCCTGCTTGCCCTGACCCGCAGCGACGAAACCAACATCGTTGCCTCCAAAATCGCCGCCGACCTGTTCAACATCCCCAGCCGTATTGCACGCGTACGCTCAAGCGAATACCTCGAATATCCGGTTGCCGGCAGCGACAAACCCGAAGAAGGCAGCCTCAACATCTTCGGCATTACCGAAACCATCAGCCCCGAACAGCTAGTTACCGAACAACTCGTCGGACTGCTCAACTACACCAGCTCATTGCAGGTACTCAGTTTCGCCAACGATAAAGTGCGCATGGTGATTGTTCAAGCCCGCAAAGGCGGGTTGCTGATCGGGCGTGAAATTGCCGACATCAACCAGCACCTGCTCGAAGGCGTTGACTGCCAAATCTGCGCCATCTACCGCAACAACCGCCTGATCGTCCCCACCCCGCAAACCGTCATCATCGAAGGCGATGAAGTCCTGTTTGCCGCCGACATCAACAGCGTTGAAGCCATCATGCGCGAATTGCGTCCGAAAGAAGCGCGTACCCGCCGCATCATGATTGCCGGCGGCGGCAACATCGGCTACCGCCTCGCCAAGCAGCTCGAGTCCAAATACGACATCAAAATCATCGAATACAAACCCCACCGCGCCGAATGGCTTGCCGAGAATCTGGACAACACCCTCGTCCTGCAAGGTTCCGCCACCGACGAAACTCTGCTGGACGAAGAGTACATCGACGAAATCGACGTCTTCTGCGCGCTGACCAACGATGACGAAAACAACATCATGTCCAGCCTGTTGGCGAAAAACCTTGGTGCCAAACGCGTAATTACCATCGTCAACCGCTCAAGCTACGTCGATTTGCTTGAAGGTAACAAAATCGATATCGTTGTTTCCCCCCATCTGATTACCATCGGCTCCATCCTCGCCCACATCCGCCGCGGCGACATCGTTGCCGTCCATCCTCTGCGTCGCGGTACGGCCGAAGCCATTGAAGTGGTGGTACACGGCGATAAAAATACCTCCGCCATCGTCGGCCGCCGTATCAGCGGCATTAAATGGCCGAGCGACTGCTACATTGCCGCCATCGTCCGCGGCGAAACCGGCGAAGTCATCATGGGACACCACACCGAAACCATCCTGCAAGACGGCGACCACATTATCTTCTTCGTTTCACGCCGCCGCGTCTTGCCGGAGTTGGAAAAACTCATTCAAGTCAAAATGGGCTTTTTTGGTTAAACCCGAAATCCGTTTGCTTGAAGCCATAAAAAGGCCGTCTGAAAACCTTTTCAGACGGCCTTTATTTATTGTTTTATTTATGCTTTGGCAACGCTGTTTTTACGGCCAAACCAAACAAAACCAATCGCACCCAATACAATCATCGGCACGCTCAACCATTGACCCATGGACAAACCCAAAGTCAGCAGGCCGAGATAGTCGTCAGGCTGACGGGCAAATTCGGCAATAAAGCGGAACAAACCGTAACCACCCAAGAACAATGCCGCCGTTTGACCAGCCGGACGCGGTTTTTTCGAGAAAATCCAAACGATGACAAACAGGCAAATGCCTTCAAGGGCAAACTGGTAAAGCTGAGACGGATGGCGCGGCAGCATACCGTATTGTTGCAGCCATTCGGCCCACAAAGGATTGTGCGCTGCAGCTTCCGCATCTTCGTAACGCGCTTGCGGGAAACCCATTGCCCAGAAAGCATTGAGCTCGGTCACGCGTCCCCAAAGTTCGCCGTTGATAAAGTTGCCGATACGGCCGGAAGCCAAGCCCAGCGGTACGAGCGGCGCAACGGTATCCATCAATTTTAAAATGCTGATGTTGTGCTTGCGGCCAAACAGCCACATGGCAACGACCACACCCAAGAAGCCGCCATGAAACGACATACCGCCTTCCCATACTTTGAAAATATCCAACGGGTTGGCCAGATAGTCAGAAAATTTATAAAACAAAACGTAGCCGATACGGCCGCCCAAGATGACGCCCAAGATACCCCAAGTCAGGAAATCGTCGAGTGTTTCTTTGGTAAACACAGAATTGCCCTGCGCGATACGGCGACGGCCCAAAATCGTAAACAGGATAAAGCCAACAATATAGCTCAAGGCATACCAGCGGATGGCAAGCGGGCCGATGCTGATCAGCACCGGATCAAACTGGGGATGTATCATCATAATGTGTGTTCCTTATCTCAAAGGCCGTCTGAAAGCCTGAACTTTCAGACGGCCTGTATGCAGTGTCAGATGGTTTAACGCAAATCGCCAACCACATTCAAAATAGCAGACAACATTGCCTCGCCCAAGCGCAGCGAACGTTGGCCGTTCCAGCCGAAATCGTCGTCCGGCAGGTTGGCATTGTCTTTAAACGGCATTTCCAAAGTATAGGCAAGGCAGTTGAAATGATTGCCGACCCAGTTGGTCGCCAAAGTCATGTTTGCCTGACCCGGCGCATCTTTGTCATAGCCGTAATCGTCTTGGAAATCGGGGCTGGCATTGAGCAGCGCAAGTTTGAATTGATCTTCCAAGGCTTCGATGCGCTCGTTGTAGTTCGGCACGCCTTCGGTACCGGCCACAAAGACAAACGGCAGACCTTCATCGCCGTGAATATCCAAGAACAAATCCACGCCGGTTTCCATCATTTTTTCGCGGACGGTAAAGACTTCGGGGCTTCGCTCCAAAGTCGGGGCTTCCCATTCGCGGTTGAGGTTGGCGCCGGCGGCATTGGTGCGCAGATTACCCAAAACCGAACCGTCCGGATTCATATTCGGCACAATGTAGAAAGTCGCGCGGTCAAGCAGCATGCGCGCGGTCGGATCTTGCGGATCAAGCAGGCGGCCCAGCAAACCTTCGACAAACCATTCCGCCATGGTTTCGCCCGGATGTTGACGGGCGATAATCCAGACTTTCATGTCGCTTTCGACTTGGTTGCCGATGGTCAAAAGATTGATGTCGCGGCCTTGAACAGTGCTGCCCAAATCGTCGATACGGCACAAGCCGCTGCCCTGCGCATCGCCCAAAAGGTTCAAATGCTGCTCGTAGGAATAAGGCTCGAAATAAGCGTAGTAAACGCTATTGGACAAAGGCGTATGGTTGATGGTCAACACGCCGTTTTCGTAGCTGGTCGGCACACGGAACCAATTTTGGCGGTCGTAAGAGGCGCAAGCCTGATAGTCCTCCCAGCCCAAAGGATACGCCGCGTCCGCCGCATTTTCAAAATGCATCACGCAGTTTTGATAGGCCGCACCCTGCAAACGGAAGTAAAACCATTGGGCAAACTCCGAAGCATTGTCGGGACGCAGGGCGAGGCGGATATCGGCAGGGTTGCTCAAGTCTTTGACAACGACCGAACCGGCATCGAATTGGGTGCTGATTTTCATCATGGGTATCCTTAGTAATCGGCGAAGAGGCCGAAGCAAACCGTCATTTTACCGTTTGCATGAGGCTGGTTTCAACCATTTAACTGATTTAACAGGATTTCAAGCGCTTGGAAATATTGTTTCAGACGGCCTTTGGGATTAAGATAAAGGCAGAAATCATGAAACAAGGTTGAAACCATGACCCAGCAACAATCTGTCTCCCCTGCCATCAAAGCGCGCGTCCTTGCCGAATCTTTACCTTATATCCGCCGTTTTTCCGGCTCCATCATCGTCATCAAATACGGCGGCAACGCCATGACCGAACCTGCTTTAAAAGAGGGTTTCGCACGCGATGTCGTCCTGCTCAAACTAATCGGCCTGCATCCCGTCATCGTTCACGGCGGCGGTCCGCAAATCAATGAAATGTTAGAAAAAGTCGGTAAAAAAGGGGAGTTTGTTCAAGGCATGCGCGTAACCGACAGCGAAACCATGGACATTGTAGAAATGGTTTTGGGCGGACACGTCAATAAAGAAATCGTTTCCATGATTACCACCTTCGGCGGTCGCGCCGTCGGCATTACCGGCCGAGACAACCACTTCATCAAAGCGGAAAAACTCCTGATCGACACGCCCGAACAAAAAGGTGTGGACATCGGCCAAGTCGGCACAGTAGCCGACATCGATACCCGTTTGGTGGAAGGCTTGGTCGAACGCGGCTGCATTCCGGTCATCGCACCCATCGGCGTAGGTCAAAACGGCGAAGCGTTCAACATCAATGCCGACTTGGTTGCCGGCAAACTGGCGGAAAAACTTCAAGCCGAAAAACTGCTGATGATGACCAATATCCCCGGCGTACTGGATAAAGAAGGCAAATTACTGACTACCCTGACGCCAAGCCGCATTGACGAACTGATTGAAGACGGCACGCTGTACGGCGGTATGCTGCCTAAAATTGCCTCTGCCGTCGAAGCTGCCAAAAGCGGCGTCAAAGCCACGCATATCATAGACGGTCGCGTTCCCAACGCCCTGCTTTTGGAAGTGCTGACCGATGACGGCGTAGGCTCAATGATTTTGGGCGAAGGCTAATCCGCTATTCAGACGGCCTTATGCCTTATTTAATCAGCTTTTCACCCTAAAAAGGGTAAAAAATGTTACACTATACGGCTTATGTTTGTTTGAGCGATATTGACGTGAAACAAACTTACAGTCGGTTTCATACCGACTCCGATGCCATACTTGGCAAAGACGGTATAATGTCTGCATTCATCAGACTTTGGCAATCATCCTTAAGGCCGTCTGAAACGTAACAAAGCTACTTTTCTTTTACCATCCTATTTGGAGATATTCATGAGCGCAATCGTTGATATTTTTGCACGCGAAATTTTGGACTCCCGCGGCAACCCTACCGTAGAGTGTGACGTATTGTTGGAATCCGGCGTTATGGGACGCGCAGCCGTACCAAGCGGCGCATCAACTGGCCAAAAAGAAGCTTTGGAACTGCGTGACGGCGACAAATCCCGTTACTTGGGCAAAGGCGTATTGAAAGCCGTTGACCACGTCAACAACCAAATCGCACAAGCCCTCATCGGTATCGATGCCAACGAACAATCTTATATCGACCAAATCATGATCGAATTGGACGGTACTGAAAACAAAGGCAACTTGGGTGCCAACGCTACTTTGGCCGTTTCTATGGCCGTAGCACGCGCAGCTGCTGAAGATGCAGGCCTGCCTCTATATCGCTACTTGGGCGGCGCAGGCCCAATGGCTCTGCCTGTTCCGATGATGAACGTTATCAACGGCGGCGAACATGCCAACAACAGCCTGAACATCCAAGAATTCATGATCATGCCTGTCGGCGCAAAATCTTTCCGCGAAGCCCTGCGTTGCGGCGCCGAAATTTTCCACGCACTGAAAAAACTGTGTGATGCCAAAGGCTTCCCAACTACCGTGGGCGACGAAGGCGGTTTCGCACCTAACCTGAACAGCCACAAAGAAGCCCTGCAACTGATCGTCGAAGCAACCGAAGCCGTAGGCTACAAAGCAGGCGAAGACGTATTGTTCGCCCTGGACTGCGCATCCAGCGAGTTCTACAAAGACGGCCAATACCATCTGGAAGCCGAAGGCCGCTCTTACACCAGCGCAGAATTTGCCGAATACTTGGAAGGCCTGGTTAACGAATTCCCAATCGTTTCCATCGAAGACGGCATGGACGAAAACGACTGGGAAGGCTGGAAACTGTTGACCGAAAAATTGGGCGGCCGAGTTCAATTGGTCGGCGACGACTTGTTCGTAACCAATCCAAAAATCTTGGCTGAAGGCATCAAAAAAGGTGTGGCAAACGCATTGCTGGTTAAAGTAAACCAAATCGGTACTTTGAGCGAAACCCTGCAAGCCGTTGACTTGGCAAAACGCAACCGCTACACCAGCGTGATGAGCCACCGTTCCGGCGAAACCGAAGACAGCACCATTGCCGACTTGGCCGTTGCCACCAACTGTATGCAAATCAAAACCGGCTCCCTGTCCCGTTCTGACCGCATGGCGAAATACAACCAATTGTTGCGCATCGAAGAAGAATTGGCCGAAGCCGCCTACTACCCTGGCAAAGCCGCATTCTACCAACTGGGCAAATAAGCAGAATATAGGATATTGATTGTATGAAGTGGGTGACTTTTGTTTTAACCTTCGCACTTTTGTGCTGTCAGTACAGCCTTTGGTTTGGCAAAGGCAGCGTCGGGCATACGGAAGAATTGCAGGAGCAGCTCGTCCGTCAGGAGGAAAAAAACCAAACGCTCACTTTACGCAACAATTTCCTCAATGCGGAAGTTGAAGATTTGGCACACGGACAAGAGGCCATCGCCGAAATTGCCCGCGTCGAATTGGGCTATGTCCAAGACGGCGAAGTGTATTACCGAATCATCGACCGCCGCTAAAGCCTGCAAAACAAAGGCCGTCTGAAAACATATGTTTCAGACGGCCTTTTTTATCGTAATCGCTATATAATCACATATCCCAAAATCAAATTACACTCATCATGTATGACGTAAACACCCACGATGTCCGCCGATTCTTTGCCCACGTCTGGCAACACAGGCTCGCGCCGCTCCAATTGGACGGCCTACAACAAAAAGCTTTGCGCATTATCGAAGCCCATCCCGAATACGGACACTATCTCGAAGACATCGAACAATATTTAGATAAAGAATGGTTGCCCGAAGACGGCGAAAGCAACCCATTCCTGCACATGTCGCTACACCTTTCCCTACAAGAACAAAGCGCCATTGATCAGCCCTCGGGCATCCGTGCCATCCACCAACAACTTTGCGCCCGTTACAACGGCGACTGGGTCAAAGCCGAACACGATATGATGGAAGCCTTGGCAGAAACCATCTGGGAAGCACAACGCTACGGACGGGGCCTTGATGTCAACACCTACATGACCCGCTTGCGGAAATTGGTCGGCTTAGGCCAAGAAGAAAAAGCCCGCCTCAATCCCCATGAAGTCGGCTTGATGGATACAAAGTAAATTCTTTTCAGACGGCCTCAACCCATACAAATCCTTACGCTTGCCAAAGCCAACATTTCTATCTTTCATGCTAAATTACTTTTTTAAAATCCGCATTACAAGGAAAACCAAAATGCTCCGCCCAACCCTTACCGCCCTACTCCTAGCTACCTCCCTGCCCGTAGCAGCAGAAAGCCTCAACTACAACATCGTTGAATTTTCCGAATCCGCGAATATGGAAGTGCCGCGGGATACCATGACCGCGCATTTCAGCATCAACGCAGAAGGCAAAGACCGTCAAGCCGTCAACCAAGTCTTCATGAAAAAATTTAACCAGTTCAACAAAATCTCCCAAAACAGCAAATTTAAAGCCGAGCTGATGGAGCGCAACGCATCCCCGCGCTATCAATACACCAACGGCAAACGCACCCAAACCGGCTGGGAAGAACACGCCTACTTCAAAGTAGAAAGCAAAGACTTTGAAGCACTCAACCGCTTGATTGCCGACAGCATCAATATCGCCGTTTTGGAAAGCTCCTCATTTTCCGTATCCAAAGAAAAACGCGAAGAAACCGTCGACCAACTGAGCAAGGCCGTCATCCTGCGCTTCAAAGACCGCGCCCAAAATCTCGCCCAAACGCTCGGCTTCTCCAGCTACAAAATCGTTAAACTCAACCTGGGCCATATCGGCAACCGCCAAGTCGGCGGCGACTTTGCACACGCCAAAATACTGCGTGCAATCCCCGCCGCAGAGATAGCGGCAGGAATAGAAGATGGCATACCTGCCTCCCCCGGTTCGGAAGAGATCAGCCTGACCGTCAGCGGCTCGGTGCAAATGTAGGATTTTCTTTTAAATCATTTAAAAGGCCGTCTGAAAGTATATTTTTCAGACGGCCTTTTTATTTGCTCAATAATTAGAACGGAATATCGTCGTCGATATCATCAACCGGAGCGGTCGGTTGTGCCGGGGCAGGACGACGGGCTGGGGCGGCTGGGGGTTCTTGAGCCGGAGCAGATTGATATTGCTGTTGTGGCGCTTGTTGGTAGCTGCTTTGGCTTGAATGACCGCCTTGATTATAGCCGTCATCGTATGGTGCGCCGCCGCTGTTGTCGTTGCGGCTGCCGAGCATTTTCATCTCATTGGCAATGATGTCGTAAGCGGTGCGCTCGATGCCGTCTTTGCCTTGGTATTTGCGGCTTTGGATACGGCCTTCCAGGTACACTTGGCTGCCTTTACGCAGGTATTGACCGGCGATCTCGGCGAGTTTGCGGTACATGGTGATGTTGTGCCATTCGGTACGTTCTACGCGTTGGCCGTTGCGGTCGTTCCACGTTTCGCTGGTGGCAATGCTGAAGTTACAGACGGCCTCGCCGTTGGGCATATAGCGGACTTCCGGGTCGCGGCCGAGGCGGCCGATGAGGATAACTTTATTCAATGACATTTTACACTCCTGTGATAATTTTTTCGGCGGCCTCTTGGTCGAATCCTTTTTGCAAGGCCTTGATATAAATGGTTTGTTTGTCTGCGCTAAAGCTGATGCTTTCAACGCCTTCAATTTCGGTCAATTTTTGGTAGAGCAAATCCGGATTTTGTTGCCATTCGGCGTTAAGCGGATAGCTGAGGTTTTTGACGGGTTTCGGTGCAGGCGAAATGACTGCCAATACCAGCCACAGCAACATCAATACGCTACAAAAGGCAAATACGCCTGCAAAACCGTATTTTTGGAATAATAAACCACCGGTTGCGCCGCCGACAAACAAGCCGACCGACTGCATGGTGTTATACACGCCCATAGCGGTGCCTTTCAAATCGGACGGAGCGATTTTTGACACCATAGACGGCAGGCTGGCTTCCAACACATTAAAACCAATAAAGTAAACAATCAGATAAGCGGTAATCAACCATACCGAGTGCATTCCGAACAGCAAACCAATTTGCGCCGCGGCAATGCAGACGATACCAAGGATAAACACTTGTTTGAGCTTGTTGCGCGTTTCGCCGACAATAATCAGCGGCACCATAATAATCAGGCCGGTAATGGTTGACGGCAGATATACTTGCCAGTGATGGATTTTTTCCAAACCCAACTGCGTCATGGCAAACGGCAATGCGGTAAATAAAGCCATTTGCGCCGCATGCAAGGCAAAAATACCGAAGTCGAGATTGAGCAGTTGGCGATTTTTCAATACCTCGCCCATACGAGAAGGCTGCGCCTGCGTGTCTTCGTGCATTTTTGACACTTCCGGATCAGGCGTCATCCAGGCAACCACGCCGATACTGATTACAGTCAGAATACCGGTCAGCGCAAACAGGCCGGATACGCCGATAAAGCTGGCAATCATCGGGGCCAGCACTAGGCTGACGGAGAAGGTCAAGCCGATACTCAGACCGATCATCGCCATCGCACGCGTCCGCACTTCGTTACGGGTCAAATCCGCCAGCAAAGCCGTTACCGCCGCGCTGACGGCACCCGCGCCCTGAATGGCACGCGCGGCAACCAACATCTGCAGGCTGTCGGCAACTGCGGCCAAAAAACTACCTGCCGCAAACACAATCAAGCCGGCATAAATCACTTTTTTACGACCGAACTTGTCGGAAGCCATACCTAAAGGCAGCTGCAGCAAAGCCTGTGTCAGCCCGTAAATACCCATCGCCATACCGACCAACGCTTTATTGTTTTCTGCGCCGGGCAACGAAGCGGCATACATCGCCAAGACAGGCAACACCAAAAACATCCCCAACATACGCAGTGCGTAAACACCGGAAAGTGTGGTACTGGCACGCCACTCGTGCGGAAACATTTGAATGCGGTTATCTCTTGCCATAAATAATGTTTCAGACGGCCTTAAGTTTGCGAAAGGCCGTCTGAAAGTGTGAATTAACAGATTTTCTGATTATACAGGATTCAAAGGAATTGCATGGGGTCAAATCGCAAGCTGTTTATCGCAAACCTGCTTCATCGGTATAAAACGGTTACAACAGAAACCAACGTCACGCAAGATCTGCCCTATCCCATTATCCCTAATCAACCCCACTGCCATCTATTTCGCCACGCGCCTAACACGGCATTCGGATATTTGTTACTGCCCAAGCTGCCGTTAAACCTTGCCAAAGCGCGGACAATATTGCCTTTTTCGATATTGTTGTAATGGCGAAGAATGGTGCAGCCATAGCGCAGATTGGTGCGGATATCGAAAAGGTTGTGCGACGGATTGCCGATATAGTTTTTCCAAAACGGCATCACCTGCATCAAACCGCGCGCACCCACGCCGCTGATGGCATATTGGCGAAACGCACTTTCCACTTCAATCAAGCCCAAAATCACTTGAGTATTGAGTCCGGCACGACTGCTTTCATATTGAATATTAACCAACAGGCGGCGGCGCTCGCCCTCATCAGGAATAAAGCGTGCCAATCGGGAAGACATCGCCGCCAACCAACGTTCCCCTTCCCTCGAATCGGCAAACACCAGCCGCGCTGGGCTGGCGCTATTAATCGAACTGCGCATCACGGAAGCCACATCATCGGCCAGCGTTTCTTCACGTTGAGCCCCCGCCCATGCGGTCGCAGGCGTCAAAAGCATGGCTCCGCCGACTTGCAACAGGCGGCGGCGCGATAAAAATAAGGAATCTTGGTTTTCCGATTTCATGTGTTTTCTCTTTTTAGGCCGTCTGAAAAGTTCAGACGGCCTTTGATATACTTGCTTAAAGTCAGCATTATAAAATACATCTATGAGCAGAATCAAAGAGCTGTATACCTTTTATTGTCAAGTGATACCGCCTCAAGTAACATTTAGGTTTTTCGAATCAACCGGTATTTTTTATGACCACCACTCCCGCCAACGTTTTAGCCTCCGTCGACTTGGGTTCCAACAGTTTCCGCCTGCAAATTTGTGAAAACAACAACGGCCAGCTGAAAGTCATCGACTCCTTCAAACAAATGGTTCGCTTTGCCGCCGGCTTGGACGAACAAAAAAACCTGAGCGAAGCCTCTCAAGAACAAGCCTTGGAATGTTTGGCAAAATTTGGCGAACGCCTGCGCGGATTCCAACCTGAAAACGTGCGCGTGGTGGCCACCAACACTTTCCGTGTTGCCAAAAACATCGCCCAATTCCTGCCTCGTGCCGAAGCGGCGCTGGGTTTCCCCATCGAAGTTATTGCCGGCCGTGAAGAAGCGCGTCTGATTTACACCGGCGTAGTGCATACCCTGCCGCCCAAAGGCGACAAAATGCTGGTTATCGACATTGGCGGCGGCTCGACCGAATTTGTCATCGGCTCGGATTTGCAACCGCTGACCACAGAAAGCCTGCCTTTGGGCTGCGTAACGTACAGCATGCGCTTCTTCCAAAACAAAGTGACCACCAAAGATTTCCAAGCCGCCGTTTCCGCCGCGCGTATCGAAATTCAACGCATCAGCAAAATGATGAAGCGCACCGGTTGGGATTTCGCCATCGGCACGTCCGGTTCGGCAAAATCCATACGCGACGTTTTGGCAGCTGAATTGCCGCAAGAAGCCGATATTACCGCCCAAGGCATGCGTTATCTTGCCGATAGGATTATCGAAGCCGGTTCAGTTAAAAAAGCCAAATTTGAAAACCTTAAACCCGACCGCATTGAAGTTTTTGCGGGCGGGTTGGCCGTGATGATGGCCGCTTTTGAAGAACTCTCACTGACCAAAATGACCGTTACCGAAGCCGCACTCCGCGACGGCGTGTTCTACGACTTAATCGGCCGCAGCCTCAATGTCGATATGCGCGAACAGACAACGGCAGAGTTCCAAAAACGCTACCACGTCAGCCTCAACCAAGCCAAACGCGTTGCTGATACCGCGCAAGCCTTCATGAACAGCCTGTGCCACGCCAAAAACGTAACCGTTCAAGAACTTGCCCTGTGGAACCAATACCTCAGCCGTGCAGGCCGTCTGCATGAAATCGGCTTGGATATTGCCCATACCGGCTATCACAAACACTCCGCCTATATTCTCGAAAACGCCGATATGCCGGGCTTCTCACGCAAAGAGCAAACCATTTTGGCGCAACTGGTTATTGGCCATCGCGGCGATCTTAAGAAAATGGCGGACATTATCGGCAACAACGAAATCATGTGGTGTGCCGTATTGTCCCTGCGCCTGGCTGCCCTCTTCTGCCGTTCGCGCCTGCCGCTTGATTTGCCGCCGCAAACCCAGCTTCGCATCGATGAAAACAACCACAGCTTCATCTTGCGTATCAACGCCCAATGGCTGGAACAACACCCCCTCATCGCCGATGCACTGGACTACGAAAGCGCACAATGGCAAAAAATCGATATGCCTTTCTCAGTTCAAGCACAATAAACCGCGCTCCGTTATAATAGGCAGCTGTTCAAAATCCAAACCGCAGGCCGTCTGAAAACGACAGCCTGCCATACATCAAGGAAAACCATGAGAAAACCCCAACGCGGCTACGCCCGCCAAGACCGTGTCAAAGAACAAATCATGCGCGAGCTTGCCGAACTCGTCCGCACCGGCCTGAAAGATCCGCGCACAGGCTTCATCACCATCAACGAAGTCGAAGTCACCCGCGATTACAGCCACGCAACCGTGTTTTACACTGTCCTTGACGACAGCACACGCGACATTACCGAAGAAGCTTTGGAACACGCCAAAGGCCATTTGCGCAGCGAATTGGCCAAACGCATCAAACTCTTCAAAACGCCCGAGTTGCACTTCAAATACGACGAATCACTCGAACGCGGCATGAGCATTTCCAGCCTGATCGACCAAGTAGCGGCGGAAAAACCGGTTGAAGACTGATTGATTAAAACATACAGGCCGTCTGAATGCTTTCAGACGGCCTGAACATTAACACTCCCCTACTTAATATGACAGCCAAACCCACCAAACGCCCGGTCAACGGCGTTCTTCTCCTCGACAAATCCGAAGGCCTTTCCAGCAACACCGCCCTGCAAAAAGCGCGGCGCTTGTTCCGTGCCGAAAAAGCCGGGCATACCGGCGTACTCGATCCTTTGGCCACAGGGCTTTTGCCTGTTTGCTTCGGCGAAGCGACCAAGTTCGCCCAATATCTGATTGATGCCGACAAAGCCTACACCGCCACGCTGAAACTGGGTGAAGCCAGCAGCACAGGTGATGCAGAAGGAGAAATCGTTGCCACTGCACGCGCCGATATTTCATTGTCCAAATTTCAGACGGCCTGCCAAGCTTTAACGGGCGATATCCGCCAAGTGCCGCCTATGTTTTCCGCCCTCAAACACGAAGGCAAACCGCTGTACGAATACGCACGCAAAGGCATTGTTATTGAACGCAAAGCGCGCGATATTACAATTTACGCCATCGATATTACCGAGTTTGACGCGCCCAAAGCCGTCATCGACGTACGTTGCAGCAAAGGCACTTACATCCGCACCCTCAGCGAAGACATCGCCAAACACATCGGCACATTCGCCCACCTGACCGCCCTGCGCCGTACCGAAACCGCAGGCTTTACCATTGCCCAAAGCCACACGCTCGAAGCTTTGGCAGAATTGGACGAAGCCGAACGCGATGCCTTGTTGCTACCTTGCGATGTCTTGGTACAACATTTCCCCAAACTTGAGTTAAACGACTACGCCGTTACCATGCTCAAACACGGCCAACGCCCCCAATTTACCGAAGACATTTCTGCCGAACAGCCCATCCGTGTGTACAGCCGAGACGGCTCATTTATCGGACTGGTGGAATATCAAAAAGAAATAGGCCGTCTGAAAGCCTTGCGCCTGATGAATACCGCCGACAAATAACTTCCTGTAAAGAGAGCCGATCATGAAAGTCTATACCGCCGCCCAGATGCGCGAACGCGAACAAGCAGCCGTCGATAAAGGCACAAGCTTCGACCAACTGATGGAAAATGCCGGTAGCTCTGCCGCGCAAGACCTGATGCAGCGTCATTCTCAAGCCGGACGCGCCCTGATCGTTTGCGGCAAAGGCAACAACGGCGGCGACGGCCTGGTCATGGCAAGATATATGCAGGCGCAAGGTTGGCACATCGACATTCTGTTTTTACTCGGAGAAAACCTCTCCCCCTTGGCTCAAACCAATCGCGAACGCCTCAACGGTTTGCCCTATATTGAATTTATTACCAAGCAAGAGCTGGAAGGCCGTCTGAAAAAAGGTTACGACATCATTATTGAAGGCATATTCGGCACAGGCTTCAGCGGCGCGCTCCCAACCGAAATCGCCGCCCTCTGCCGCCAACTCAATCATTCAGACGGCCTGAAAGTCGCCCTCGATATTCCCACCGGCCTCAACTGCGACACCGCCGAAGCCGATCCCGACACATTCCGCGCAGACCTGACCTACACCTTTGCCGCCTACAAACCGGCACACTTAAGCGAGTCCGGCAAAACCTATTGTCAAGAAACCGTCTGTTTACCTATTGGCATTGATTAAATGCCTATAAAAAACAACAGGGTGCTATTTTGCACCCTGTTGTTTTTGTTTACTTCCAAATCTGCGCCAATTTAATCCCCAGCACCGTCAAACCAAACGAACCGAAAACATGCAGACAGGTTGCCATCAAAGCTACGCCCCAACGTTGCGCCTGCATCAAACCCACCATCTCCACTGAAAAACCTGAAAATGTGGTCAAGCTGCCGAGAAAGCCGGTAATCCAAAGCAAACGCCATTGCGGATCGGTTAAGAGTTCCGCCAATACACCAATCAGCAGCGCGCCCAGCCAGTTTGCCGCCAATGTACCGATAGAAAAAGGCGCAGAAGACACCAGCACCAAGCCAAACAGCCAACGCAATACAGCCCCGACAGCGGCACCGCAAACAATGGGAAAAATATAAGCAAACATAACAAGTTAAAAATTCAATTCAAAAACAGGTCATTCGGACATTTAGGCCGTCTGAAAACCAAGCAAGGATGCCTTCATGTCTTACTGCCAAATCTTAGGCGCGGATTTCAAATACCTGTCGTCATCAAAAGTACAAATCCATTGCGGCTTGAGCGCGATAAAAATGGCTGTTGAAATACCGCTCAAAAATGCCTCTGCCCAAGCGATTAAGAAGAAAACAGGAAAAGCGGTTTTCCACAATACCGCCGTATCAAACACATCCGCCCAGTCCAACAAACCGACCAAAACCACACCGGTAAACACCATGCCGACCGCCGCAGCCCAAAAACCATTCAGAAAAATAAAGATAAAGATATTGGCAGGCAAACGCGACACCCAATGGCGGAAACCCAAGTTTACCAACAAAGGCGGAAGCAATACGGACAAGGCGTTGATGGGAAACATATGCCAATCGCCCCAAAGCCACAAATATGGAAAAAACAGTAAAACGCCAAGGCAGAACGCGGCAGAGGTGCCCAGCATTAAAGCCGTCAGGTTTAAAACAAGCAGATGATAGCTCATGCCGGCCAGTTGTCCGCTTTCAGGGGAGGCATTCAAACTCCAAGCCAGCGGCAACATCACGGCAGCCACCAAAAATGCGGAACGATGCTGCGATACCGACACCCATGCCTGCTTTGCACACAAAGCAAAAATCACCAGCAACACAGGCCATGCCGCCATCACGATACCGACGGGAAACCATCCGTTTTGAAAAATCATCATCTCATCCGCAAAATGTTCAGACGGCCTATTATACGCGTCTCAAGCCACAGCTTTGACAATCCTGTTTGCCTTTGCCGTTAAAGCTTGTTTCGGCTGGTTTTGTTTACCCGAAAAAAGCGTTAGAATAACGGACTTTGCCGTTTAATTAAGGGGATGGACGCATGCTTTGGACAATATTGGCTTTAATTCTGCTGGCTGTCATAGCCGGCTTGTTCTGGTGGCGCCAGAAACAAGAGCAAAAGTGGCGCCATGAATTGGCCCGACTCAGTGGCGACGAACAAGAAATAAACGAAGAAGACAGCCCGGTCGGTTTTTTCGACCAACTGGACAGCCTGAAACGTTTGTTCAGCATGAACAAGCGCACTGCCGACAACCATAAAATTGCCCGCATCCGCCTGCTTTCCGTGCTCGAACACAATAAAATGAAACGCGCCGAAACAAACGAAGAGCACGCAGCAGAACCGTTTACCGAAGAGCTGGAACACATCACAGCTACCGAAGAAGAAATCAAAGTTGCACCTAAAACCCGCAAATCTGCCAAACCGGAACGTATTCCTAAAATAACGCCGTTTGCACAGATGGAAACGCCCGAATACAGCCCGTCTTTGGTGCAAAACAGCAATTTTGAAGAAATCACATTAGAAGAAGCCACCCGTTCCCTGCACGAAGCAGCGGTTGAAGAATGGAACGAGCATTTGGCCGAAAAAAATGCGCCAATTTACAAAGACGAAGTCGAAACCCCATTATTGCGCGCTTCATCCCTGCCGATGACCGGCATGGAAATCATCGACTATAACGACCCTATCTTGCGCCGCACACGCGAGCGTGCTTTAGCGCGTGCCAATAATGTCCGCGTGGCAGAAGCCAATGCGCCGCATATCGAAACCGTTCAGACGGCCTTAAGAACTGCCGAAAAAGAAGCCATCCTCCCCTATACTTCCATGCAGGCATTCCCTTCTGAAATCCAAGCGGAAGATATTCACAACAACCTTGCCCGCCGCACCGCCGCCCGCCACAAACTGGCCGAGGCCGTCGCCCCATTACGCGGCTACTCTCCGCGCACCATCGAAAATGACGAAATTTTGGCCAACTTGGGACAAATCAGCCGTCCTGCCAGCTTGCGCCGTCAAGTTCGCTATACCGAAGCGGCCGCCGAAAGATGGGCGCGTAAACAAGCTGCCACGGAAGCTGTTGCACCACGACCTGCCGCACCGGCAACGCCGTCCCGTCCGAAACCGGCTGCGCCTGTTAAAAAATCCCCTTATATCTCCCGACCTGCCGCGCCAAACGCAACCGTAGTCGAGCCGCCTGCCGTACCGGTTGTCCCTATGGCTAAAACCGATATTCCTGAACCTCCTGTTTTCCAAACCTCGATTGCGCCGATTGATATCCCCGAACCGCCTGCTTTTAAACATAAAATCCAAGTGCCGATTTTTGATGCACAAGTCAATGCGCATGTCAGCAATCAGCCTGAACGCAGTATCCACGATTATTTAATCAGCGAATCTGCCGTCGAAGAAACGGAATTCGATAGTGAGCCGGAAGCAACTGTACAACCGGAAGCAGAAGCTATTCAAGCGGTTGAAGCTATTGAACCCGTTGAATCTGTTGAAACAATCTCAAGGCCGTCCGAATATACACAGACAGCCGTTGAAACGCCTGTTCAAACCGTAGAACCAAGCGTTCAAGAGAGTACGCCAAGCGTAGTTCATCCAACTTCGGCAACACTTACCGATGCACGCCTGCCGACTACCGCCCTGCTTCTGCCGCCGCAATTTGACCCAAGCGCATCGCAAACTGAAGAACAGTTGTTGGAAAACAGCATTACCATCGAAGAAAAACTGGCCGAGTTCAAAGTTAAAGTCAAAGTGATGGATTCCTATTCCGGCCCGGTCATTACGCGCTACGAAATCGAGCCTGATGTCGGCGTGCGCGGCAGTGCCGTTTTGAACCTCGAAAAAGACTTGGCGCGCTCGCTTGGTGTGGCTTCTATCCGCGTGGTGGAAACCATCCCCGGCAAAACCTGCATGGGTTTGGAATTGCCTAATCCGAAACGCCAAATGATCCGCTTAAGCGAAATCTTCAATTCGCCTGCGTTTACCGAATCTAAATCCAAACTGACTCTCGCACTCGGCCAAGACATTACCGGCCAGCCTGTTGTGACAGACTTGGCCAAAGCACCGCATCTGCTGGTTGCCGGTACGACCGGTTCGGGTAAATCCGTAGGCGTGAACGCCATGATTCTGTCCATGCTCTTCAAAGCAACGCCTGAAGACGTGCGCATGATTATGATTGACCCGAAAATGCTGGAGCTGAGCATTTACGAAGGCATTCCGCACCTGCTTGCCCCTGTCGTGACCGATATGAAGCTGGCAGCAAACGCCCTGAACTGGTGCGTCAACGAAATGGAAAAACGCTACCGCCTGATGAGCTTTATGGGCGTGCGCAACCTTGCCGGTTTCAACCAAAAAATTGCCGAAGCCGTCGCGCGTGGCGAAAAAATCGGCAGCCCGTTCAGCCTCACGCCTGAAAACCCTGAGCCATTGGAGAAACTGCCGTTTATCGTGGTCGTGGTAGATGAGTTTGCCGACCTGATGATGACTGCCGGCAAGAAAATTGAAGAACTGATTGCCCGTCTTGCCCAAAAAGCCCGCGCAGCCGGTATCCATTTGATTCTTGCCACCCAACGCCCAAGCGTGGATGTCATTACCGGCCTGATTAAAGCCAATATTCCGACACGCATTGCCTTCCAAGTATCCAGCAAAATCGACAGCCGCACGATTCTTGACCAAATGGGCGCAGAAAACCTGCTCGGCCAAGGCGATATGTTGTTCCTGCCACCCGGCACCGGTTATCCGCAACGTGTACACGGCGCGTTTGCTTCCGACAACGAAGTACACCGCGTAGTGGAATATCTGAAACAATTCGGTGCGCCTGACTATATCGACGATATTTTAAGCAGCGGTTCGACCGAGGACTTTACCGGCACCAGCCGTAGCAACGACAGCGACCTTGACCCCATGTATGACGAAGCCGTTTCCGTTGTCTTAAAATCGCGTAAGGCCAGCATTTCCAATATCCAACGCCAACTGCGCATTGGCTACAACCGCGCCGCCCGCTTGATTGACCAAATGGAAGCCGACGGCATTGTTTCACCGGCGGAAAACAACGGCAACCGCACCATCTTGGCGCAAAGCAGCGACCATCTGGATTAACTTATCCTTGTTTAAAATTAAGGCCGTCTGAAAACTTTTCAGACGGCCTTTTTAAATCAGATAATGGGTTCAGAGATTTTGATCAAATTAATAATCTGTAAATAATATTACCTACAAAACCAAATGCTTTTGCATTAACGGTATTTGTTTCGCTATTAAATAAACCCAGCCTAAATAGCCTGCCAGATATATATCCCTATCCATTTGTCGCCATTTTCAGACGGCCTTTTGTCAAGACCGGGAAAAACAGGTAAATCCGTTTTTCGATTAGAAACAATATTATTATGATTCATGCCTTCGGCAACACCCCACCCTTTACGAGGAAAAACAAATGAAAAAATATTTTGCAGAATTTTTCGGCACTTTCTGGCTGGTATTCGGCGGCTGCGGCAGCGCGGTTTTGGCAGCAGCTTACCCTGAGCTTGGCATTGGCTTTGCCGGTGTCGCTTTAGCATTCGGTTTGACCGTACTGACCATGGCTTACGCTGTCGGCCACATTTCCGGCGGCCACTTCAACCCTGCCGTTTCCGTCGGCCTTTTCATCGGCGGCCGTTTCAACGGTAAAGACTTGTTGCCTTACATCGTATCCCAAGTGATCGGTGCGATTGCTGCTGCGGGCGTTCTGTATCTGATTGCTTCCGGTAAAACCGGTTTTGATGCTGTTGCTTCCGGCTTTGCCAGCAACGGTTTCGGCGAGCACTCTCCTAACGGTTACGACATGATGGCCGCTTTGCTGATCGAATTCGTCCTGACCACATTCTTCCTGATCATCATCATGGGTTCTACCGACAAACTGGCTCCAGCCGGCTTCGCTCCTATCACCATCGGCCTGGGTCTGACCCTGATTCACTTGATCAGCATTCCTGTAACCAATACTTCCGTTAACCCTGCACGTTCTACCGGTGTTGCCTTGTTCCAAGGCGGCTGGGCTGTTGAACAACTGTGGTTGTTCTGGTTGGCTCCTATTGCCGGCGCAGCAGTTGGCGCGGCTATTTACCGCTTCGTTTTGGCTAACGACGACAAATAATCTTGACGGAATGACATTCCCGGTGTGGCTGACACTCTAAACTGACCGCACCCAAGTTGCCGAGACACAAACGCACCGCCTGACTCAGACGGTGCGTTTGTTTTTGCCATGTTACAATACTTCCTTTTCCCACATTCTCAAACTATTATGCAAACCTTACCTTTTCAAACCGATATCGCTGACAGAATGCTGGTCAATACCGAAAACGAAACCATCCATCCCGATGCCGTATTCGTACAAACGCAAAACGGCTATTGGATTGCTTGGCACGACCAGCAAGCCGCCCTGCTTGCCCCCGACACACCACCCGATATTCCCTGCTTTTGGGTAGAAGGCGCAGAAAGCCTGGAAGAGCTGGTAAGCATGGTAGAAAACGGCGAATTTGACGAAGTTGAAGAATTTGACGGTGATGATGATGCTTGGCAAGAAGCACTCGGATGCGGCCATCATCATGAAGGACGCTGCGGATGCAGTCATTGAGATGCACAAAACGTCTGATTCCGGCACTTGCCTTTTGCCTGACGCTTAACGGCTGCGTTGTAGGTGCGGCTGTCGATTTGGCCACTACAACCGTCCTGACTGCCGGAAAATTGGTTGTCAAAGGAACGGGGGCAGTGATTGATGCCGCCACTCCCGACGGTAAAAAAGACAAGGATAAAGAAAAAGAAAAAGAGAAGGAAAAGAACAAAGAAAAGCCAAAATCGGAAGAAATCATCTATAAGGAAGAGCCTTCCGAAGAAGTAACGCAATGATCCTTCAGACGGCCTCAGTAAGGTAACCAATCCTACTGAGGCCGTCTGAACATTCATACTTACATATAACCCTGTTCGCGCAAAGAACAGGTTTCTTTTGCCGTCACGATAAAATGGTCCAACAGCGTAATATCGACCAAACTTAAAGCCTGTTTCAAACGCTCTGTAAACTGCACATCAGATTCAGACGGCCTTGCCAAACCGCCTGGATGGTTGTGTGCCAAAATCAAACTGTCAGCGTATTCATCCAATGCCAATTTGACGATTTCACGGATATAAACCGTATTTTCCGCCACCGTACCGCGCGATAATTCCCGTACTCCAATCAATTGATTTTGACGATTGAGCAGCAAAGCAACGCTGACCTCGATTTTTTCATGCCCAAGATGCAGACGCAGATAATCCGCAACCGATTTCGGGTTTGACAAAACAATCTGCTCCTGCAAATCTTCACCCAAAATCCGCCGCCCGATTTCTTTGACCACGGCAAATTGCGTATAGCTCGCCAAACCCATGCCCTTATAAGCAGCGAGTGTTTTAGCATCCGCACTCATCAGCTTCCCCAAACTGCCAAACTCCCCCAACAAATAACGCGCCAAATCGACCGCGCTCATACCGCGCGTTCCGACACGCAACAAAATCGCCAGCAACTCCGCATCGCTCAACGCCGCCGCACCATGCGCCAAGAGCTTCTCGCGCGGCCGCTCCCCCTCGGGCCATTCTTTGATACTCATATTTTCCCTTTTATTTTGGGGCTGACGTAGATTAGCCCTAAATTCCACACCAATCCCGCAGGATTTTCAGCTGCCGGGACGGTGTGCCGAAGTTAAATCGAAATTCGCATTCTTTCAAGAACAGCGGGAAAAATTTGCGATCGATTCCGTTGTATTTGCGCAAGACGCGTTTTGCCTGATTCCAAAAATTCTCAATGCCGTTAATGTGGTTCTGACGGTCGGCAAATTCCTTGGAATGGTTGATGCGGTAATGGATGAAACCGCTCACATCCAACTTGTCGTAGCTGCTCAGGCTATCCGTGTAAACAATGCTGTCCAGCATGATTTTCTTTTTGATGACAGGGAGTAACGTTTCAGACTTGGCATTATCCACCACAACGGTATAGACCCGTCCGTTGCGTTTCAGAATACCAAAGACAACCACTTTTCCTGCCGCGCCGCGACCACGTCTGCCTTTACGCTGTCCGCCGAAATAGCTTTCGTCCAACTCGACAGGGCCCTCAAAAACCTCATTGGCAACCAAGGCCAGATAATGGCTGATAACCATACGAATTTTGCGGTAGAACAGAATAGCGGAGTTGGGCTGAATGCCCAAAATATCGGCAGCGGAGCGGGAGGTAACTTGGAGTACAAAAAATTCAAGTAGTTTCTTTTGAACTCTCTTGCTTAATTTACAATTGGTTATCTGCATTTTCGTAGCCTAGCATAACTGCTAATCTACGTCAGTCCCTTTATTTTTTATATAGCGGATTTAGTTTCAATTTTGAGCAAACCGCCCCGCCCGATATAAAACGTAATCCATTATGGTTTTAGCAAATAAATGCAATTTGCGTATTTTATTCTATTTTGAATAATTATTTAAGACATATAAATAACAATTAAGCCACTTTGTGCAGAAAAACAACGTTACCCATTTTTACTATCGTGTTTCCCTGCCTGCCTTTCCTTTCATATTTGTTTCAAATCAGCCGATACAAGCAATTTCATATTGCCCCTATGAGGCTTAGGCTAATATAATATCGAGTTTGCCGAGAGCAAAAGCTTAGGCTTAAACTGCTTTCTATCCACGCTGCCCGTGCGCTTTACAAGAGTTTCAGACGGCCTCCGTCCGACTCCCGCCAGCAATCAAACAGCTTTTTATCACCCATTCGAAAATCCGTTTTGCCGGTACTCGTCTTTCTTTTTGGAGTATTGCCATTATGACCGCAACCACTGCGTCTTCAGCCAAACCTTATCTGCAAATCCAAGGCTTGGTGAAAAAGTTTGGTGACAATTACGCTGTCGATAACATCGACTTGGACATTTACCAACATGAAATCTTTGCCCTTTTGGGCAGCTCAGGCAGTGGCAAATCCACGCTGCTGCGCATGTTGGCAGGCATGGAAAGCCCAAATCAGGGCAAAATCATTCTCGACGGCCAAGACATTACCAAGCTTGCTCCGTACGAGCGCCCAATCAACATGATGTTCCAAAGCTATGCTCTGTTCCCACACATGAGCGTTGAGCAAAACATCGCTTTCGGTCTGAAACAAGACAAAATGCCTAAAGGCGAAATCGACGCCCGAGTGGAAGAAATGTTGCGCCTAGTGCAAATGACCAAATACGCCAAACGCAAGCCGCACCAACTCTCCGGCGGTCAGCAACAACGTATCGCTTTGGCACGCAGCCTGGCGAAACGTCCTAAAATCCTGCTGCTTGACGAACCTTTGGGCGCACTCGATAAAAAACTGCGCCAACAAACCCAACTGGAATTGGTCAACACGCTGGAACAAGTCGGCGTAACCTGCATCATGGTTACCCACGACCAAGAAGAAGCGATGACCATGGCTACCCGTATCGCCATTATGTCTGACGGCCAATTGCGACAAGTCGGTACGCCTAGCGACGTGTACGATTATCCTAATAGTCGCTTTACTGCCGAATTTATCGGCGAAACCAATATTTTTGACGGCGTCGTTGTTGATGACCGCGCCGATTTCTCCATCGTCAAATGTGACGGCTTGGAAAACCACGTCCGCATCGACCACGGCTTGGGCGTTCCGAACGACCATGAAATTTGGATCAGCATCCGCCCTGAAGACATTGATTTGCACAAAGAAAAACCAGAACACTTAGGCGCGCACAACTGGGCTCAAGGCACAGTCAAAGAGATTGCCTACCTGGGCAGCTTTGCGATTTACCACATCAAACTCGCCAACGGCCGTGTCGTCAAGAGCCAAGTTCCCGCACCTTATTGGTATGTGCGTAACATTACGCCGCCGACTTGGGATGAAACCGTCTATATCAGCTGGCCTGAAAACCAACCGACACCTCTGTTCAGTTAATTTGAGGGAAATGCGATGAACCTTAAAAAACTGAAAAATAAACTGTTCCGCCGCCCTGGACAGCGTGCAGTGATTGCCGTGCCGTATATCTGGCTCTTGGTGCTGTTTCTGATTCCGTTCGCCATCGTCTTGAAAATCAGCTTTGCCGAACAAGAAATCGCCATTCCGCCATTTACGCCGTTGACAACGATTGATGAAGATTTAGGCCGTCTGAATATTGCCATCAGCTATCAGAACTACGCCGACATCTTCCAAAACTTTTGGAATACGCTCAATCCGTTTGGCGACAGTGAAAACAGCAATATCTATCTGATGACCTACTGGTCTTCGATTAAGACTGCGCTGACGACAACCATCATCTGCCTGTTGATTGGTTATCCGACCGCTTATGCCATTTCACGCGCCAATCCGGCTGCGCGCAACGGCCTGCTGTTGGCAATCATGTTGCCTTTCTGGACCTCTTTCCTGCTGCGTGTTTACGCATGGATGGGCTTATTGGGTCACAACGGCATCATCAATAATTTCTTAATTAAATATGGAATCATCAGCGAGCCTTTAGACCTGTTCTACAATGCTTTCTCGCTGAATTTGGTGATGGTTTACGCCTATTTGCCGTTTATGATTTTGCCGCTGTATACACAATTGGTCAAACTGGACAACCGTCTGCTCGAAGCCGCTTCCGACTTGGGTGCAGGTCCGATCAAATCCTTCTTTACCATTACTCTGCCTTTATCCAAAACAGGCATTATCGCAGGCTCTATGCTGGTCTTCGTTCCGGCCGTCGGCGAATTTGTGATTCCTGAATTGGTGGGCGGTTCTGAAAATCTGATGATCGGTAAAGTATTGTGGCAGGCATTCTTCGACCAAAACAACTGGCCACTGGCTTCTGCCGTCGCCGTCGTTATGGTTGCCCTGCTGGTTGTACCGATTGCCCTGTTCCAGCACTATGAAAACCGCGAATTGGAAGAAGGAGGCAAATAATGCAGAAAACCAAATTATCCTGGTTCTTGAAACTGATGCTCCTGCTCTCGCTGGCATTCCTCTATATTCCGCTGGTGGTTTTGGTCGTCTATTCTTTCAATGAATCCAAACTGGTTACCGTTTGGGGCGGTTTCTCAACCAAATGGTACGGCGCATTGATGGAAAACGACACCATCTTGGAAGCGGCCTGGCTGTCATTGCGTATCGCCATCGTTTCCTCGCTTGCCGCCGTAGCACTCGGCACATTGGCAGGTTACGCCATGGCGCGCATCAAACGCTTCCGCGGCAGTACCCTGTTTGCCGGTATGATTTCCGCGCCTATGGTGATGCCTGATGTGATTACCGGTTTGTCCATGCTGCTGTTGATTATTCAGGTGCAAATGTTCCTGCAAGGCAGTGAATTGCTGCAATCGCTCTACTTCGATCGCGGCTTCTTCACCATCTTCCTCGGCCACACCACGCTTTGCATGGCATACATTACCGTCGTTATCCGCTCGCGCTTGGTAGAATTGGATCAATCCTTGGAAGAAGCGGCTATGGACTTGGGTGCCCGTCCGCTGAAGATTTTCTTCGTGATTACCCTGCCGTTGATTGCCCCCGCGATTGCTTCCGGCTTCCTCTTGGGCATTACCCTGTCTTTGGACGACTTGGTGATTACCTCCTTCCTGTCAGGCCCGGGTTCATCGACATTGCCGCAAGTGATTTTCTCCAAAATCAAACTCGGTCTTGACCCTCAGATGAACGTTTTGGCAACCATCCTGATCGGTATCATCGGTACGCTGGTGATTGTCGTCAACTATTGGATGATGCGTCAGGCAACCAAACGGGAACGCGAGGCTGCCGAAGCCTACCGCCAAGAAAAATTGGCAGCCGAGAAAGTCGCCTAATATGCAGACAGGCTGTCCGATAAAGCGTCGGAACAGCCTGTTTTATTAACTGCATCTTATCCTTTCAGATGGCCTGAACCCAAACCCACATTCCAGGTCGTCTGAAAACCAATTTCAATGAAGTGAAAACTAACCTAAAGCTCAAATCATGATCAATCCCAGCTTCAAAGAATACCTTCCTTCCTACTATGTCAGCACGGCCGATCCCCATCCGTCTTATCCGACACTTGAAGGCCGTCTGAAAACTGAAACCTGCGTTATCGGTGGCGGCCTGTCCGGCTTATGCACCACCCTGCCGCTTGCCGAAAACGGCCATGAAGTCATCGTACTTGAAGCCGCCCGTATCGGTTTCGGCGCATCAGGTCGCAGCGGCGGACAAGTCATCAGCGACTTTGCCTGCGGCATGGAAGAAATCGAAAAACAAGTCGGTTTGGAACAGGCCCAATGGTTCTGGCAGCAATCTCTGCAAGCCGTTGAACTGGTTGACTCTCGCATTCAAAAACACAATATCCAATGCGATTGGCAACGCGGCTACGCTACCGTCGCCGTCCGTCCTCAGCATTGGGAAGAGTTGCAACAATGGCACAAACACGCCCAAAAACATTATGGCGCAAGCCATTACCAGCTTTGGGATAAAGCCACGCTGAAGCAGCAACTTGCCAGCGATATGTATCAAGGCGCGCAATTTGATCCTTTATCCGGCCACTTGCACCCGCTCAATTACACCCTAGGCATTGCCAAAGCGGCAGCCGATGCAGGCGCACAACTTTTTGAGCAATCCCCGATGACGCGTATCGAACCATGCGATAACGGCTGGCTGGTACATACTCCTAACGGCAGCGTTGAGTGCAAAAACCTCGTTTATGCCGTCAATACTTATGCAGGCTTGCACCCAAAATTCAAAGTATTGGAACAAAAAGCCATTGCAGTCAGCACCTTTATCATCGCCACCGAGCCTCTGGGCGAGCGTGCCAAAGACCTGATCCGCAACAATATGGCCATCTGCGACAACCGCCACGTTCTCGACTACTACCGCCTCAGCGCTGACGGCCGCCTGCTCTTTGGCGGCAAAGACAACGAGTTTATCGATGACCCAGACCGCATGACCGAACTCGTCCGCCAAGACATGCTGAAAGTTTTCCCGCAACTTGCCGATGCCAGAATCGAGCATTCTTGGGGCGGCGAATGCGACATTACGCGCAACCTCGCCCCACATTTCGGTCGCCTCGCCCCTACCGTTTTCTACGCCCAAGGCTATTCCGGACACGGTATGGCGATTACCGGCATTGCGGGTTTGGCGATTGCCGAAGCCATTATGGGTGATGACGGCCGTCTGAAACCTTTTGAGCAACTGCGCCACAGCAACATCATTACCCAGCCTTTTCTGCGCAAACTCGGCTCTTTCCTCGGCTCAAAATACTATCAATGGAAAGACAGCCACTAAACCCAAGCAACAAATATATTTCAGACGGCAGCAGATTCAAGTAAAATTCAGGCCGTCTGAAAGCTTAGATACGACAAAATTCAATCATTTATCAGCAAGGAAACCATCATGAGCAACCATCACAAACTCATCATCCTCGGCTCCGGCCCTGCCGGCTATACTGCCGCCGTCTATGCTGCCCGTGCCAACCTCAACCCTGTGATCATTACCGGCGTTGAGCAAGGCGGACAACTGATGACCACCACCGAAGTGGACAACTGGCCTGCCGATGCAGAAGGCGTACAAGGTCCGGAACTGATGGCCCGTTTCCAAGCTCATGCCGAACGCTTCGGTACTGAAATGATTTTCGACCAAATCCATACCGTTGATTTGCAAAACCGTCCGTTCACCCTCAAAGGCGATATGGGCGAATACACCTGTGATGCGCTCATCGTTGCCACCGGCGCATCCGCCAAATATTTAGGTTTGCCAAGCGAAGAAACTTTTGCCGGAAAAGGCGTTTCCGCCTGCGCGACTTGCGATGGTTTCTTCTACAAAAAACAAGATGTTGCCGTAGTCGGCGGTGGCAATACCGCAGTAGAAGAAGCCCTCTACCTTGCGAATATCGCCAACACCGTTACCCTGATTCACCGCCGCGATAGCTTCCGTGCCGAAAAAATCATGGTGGACAAACTGATGCAACGCGTCGAGGAAGGCAAAATCATCCTCAAGCTCAACAGCTCAGTTGATGAAATCTTGGGCGACGAAAGCGGCGTTACCGGTGCACGCCTGAAACACAATGACGGCAGCACTGAAGAAATCGCCGTCAAAGGCGTTTTCATCGCTATCGGCCACAAACCCAACACCGATATTTTCAAAGGCCAACTCGATATGGATGAAACCGGCTATTTGAAAACCAAAGGCGGTACCGGTGACAATGTCGGCGCAACCAATATCGAAGGCGTATGGGCGGCAGGCGACGTCAAAGACCATACCTACCGTCAAGCCATCACCAGCGCAGCTTCCGGCTGCCAAGCCGCGCTGGATGCCGAACGTTGGCTCGACCGCCACGGCGTATAAGCCTCTAAGCTACGCCCTATTCTTTAAAACATAATAAAAGGCCGTCTGAAATTTCAGACGGCCTATAATCTATCTACCACACTCAAATATTCATTTTAAAAGCAAATTTATATCAAATAAGAACTTTTGCTTTATAATAACGACAAATACCCAACAAACAGGGAACAAACATGAAAAAAACACTAACGACACTTATCCTTTGCGCACTGACTCCTGCCGCCCTGGCTGCCGATACTTACGGCTACCTGGCCATGTGGCAAAACCCTGCCGACAGCAATGAAGTGCTGCAAATCAAAACCACCAAAGAAAATGCCACCCAACTGGATGCGACAGCCGAACTCGAAACATTCTGCAAAGGCCAAGATGCCTTAGCCGGTATCAGCGCAGGCCAAGCAACAGGCTGTAAAACAGTTGTCCCTCTGCACAACACCTGTATCGCTGTTGCCTACCCTAAAGCCATGGGCAAATTGACTGCGCAAAACGTAGTGGCCATTACCTCTCCACGTTTCAAAACCGTGCATCAAATTGCCTTGAACCAGTGTATCAAAAAATACGGCTCACAAGGACAATGCGCTTTAGAAACAGTCTATTGCACTTCCGAAACCTACTACCAAGGTACGGTTAAAACCCTTTGGGAAAAAATCAAATCCATTTAAGGCCGTCTGAAAATAAAACCGGCTTGCCCGATATTCTCTATCACGGCAAGCCGGTTTTTTATTCTGGCTTTTATTTGTTGTTTTTTTCCAACAATTTAGCCACAACGCCTTCAGCCTGTTTCACTAAATCAGGATTGGTTCGGAAGTGGTTTTCATCATTCAAGGAGTAGCTGACAGTCGAAACCGCGTACTTCGTGCTTCTCAACACAAATACACCTTTACGCAAGATTTCATTATTGCCTTTGGTTTTATAACGCAGATTATACGGGCAAGAAGAATCATACAGTTTGCCACGGTTATCCGCTGTCACAATCGTGCTGCCGATACCGCGTTTTGCCAAAGCTTTAGACAAAGCACGATCCAAATCATGCGGCCTTACTTTTGCATTTTGAATGATGCAGACATGTTTGATGCTGGTCAGCTCTTCAGGTTTCAATACTCGTTGTTCCGTAGTGGAACACGCGCCCAACAACAATACGGCAGAAGCCGCCGCTAAAATCATAGTTTTCATCTGTTTTCCTTTTTAAAATTTTCAAACAATAAATATTCAGACGGCCTTTATAAAAAGGCCGTCTGAAAAAATCAACGTACGTTTTTCATTAAACGCTGTTTCTCACGCTTCCAATCCGCTTCTTTCAGGCTTTGGCGTTTGTCATGCTGTTTCTTACCCTTGGCCAAACCGATTTCCACTTTGATTCTACCTCGGGTGTAATGCAGGTTTAAGGGGACAATCGTATAACCGGCGCGTTCGGTTTTACCGATTAACTTATTGATTTCCGATTGTTTCAACAACAACTTACGCGGACGGACAGGGTCGGGTTTGACGTGTGTCGAGGCAGTGGGCAATGCGGTAATATGGCAGCCCACCAAATAGAATGCGTCTTTTTTCCAGTAGATATAGCTTTCTTTTAATTGCACGCGTGCAGCGCGGATGGCTTTGACTTCCCATCCCTCCAATACTATACCGGCTTCGATTTGGTCTTCGATAAAGAAATCGTGAAAGGCTTTTTTATTATTGGCAATACTCATTATGCTGATTCTTTACAAACTTTTCAGACGGCCTATTTTATCAGGCATGCTTAAAAAATAAAACGGCAAACGCTTTTGAAACGTTTATTCGCTTAAAACATGGCGGCGGTAAAAACGGTCTATATCGACAATGGCTTTTTCATCTTCAGGACGCAAATCCAGTTTCAAATCGGCAAGGCGGATCAAGATTTGGTCTTCACGCTCGGCAACGGCGCAACTGACCTCACCTTCGCTGCGAAAATGGTGGATAAGCTCGTCTAGCTGCTTTAAAGCATTTTGATAAGATGAATTTTGACTCATAATTTTTAACCCGAACGCCCATAAAAAATGGCGGGAAACCCCGCCATGATTTTACGGCTTACGCCGCGCATTTGATTAAGCAGCTTGAATGTTAGCAGCTTGTTTGCCTTTAGGGCCGGTGGTTACGTCGAAAGACACGCGTTGACCTTCTTTCAGGGTTTTGAAACCATCCATGTTGATCGCTGAGAAGTGAGCGAACAAATCTTCGCCACCTTCATCAGGAGTGATGAAACCAAAACCTTTAGCGTCGTTAAACCATTTTACGATACCGGTTGCCATTAGAAACTTCCTATACTTAAAAATTAACAAAATTAGCAAAACAAGGCATACAGCAAACTAAAACGTTCAGCGTTTCTCCCCCGTATTGCATACGCGGTCGAGTGCCAACTTCTGCTTAACTGTCTTTTTACATTTGTTAAGACAAAACGTCAAGCTATGTTTTCAAAAAAGTGGGAAAATAGAAAAAAATTGCCGAAATACAACAGAAAACGGTTTACACTCTAAAACAGGCCGTCTGAAAACTGAAACCTAAGATTATGAACCATCCGAATACCGACCACCAATCCGATACCCTGCTCAGCGATATCAACACACAGCCGCCGAAACGTTACGGCGTATTTTTATTGAACGACGATTACACCACCATGGAATTTGTCGTCGAAATCCTGACCGAAGTCTTTATGCTTGCACAGGAACAAGCAGTGGCCGTCATGTTGTTGGTGCACCACGAAGGCAAAGGCCTGTGCGGCACCTACACGCGCGATATTGCGCAGACCAAGCAACATCAGGTCATGGAACGTGCCAAAGCTGAAGGGCATCCGCTCAAATGTATAGTCGAAGAGGTTTAAATCATGCTTTCACCCGAATTGGAACACATCCTGCAACTGCTCTACCGTGAAGCACGCAACGCCCGTTATGAGTTTATCAGCTTGGAACACCTGCTTTTGGTGTTGATAGAAGAAGATGCGGCTGTGCCGAACGTCTTGAAACTGTGTGGTGCGGATTTAAAAGTCCTGTCCGAGCAGCTTGCGGCCAGCGTTGCTGAAAACACGCCGCAAATTCCCGATCATCTTCTAGATACGGTCGAAACCCAGCCGACATTGGGCTTCCAACGCGTCATCCAACGGGCAATGGTGCATACCCAGTCTGCCGGCAAAGCCGCAGTAGAGCCTTTAGATATTTTGGTTGCCATGATGAGCGAATCTGAAAGCCATGCCGTTTATTTCCTCAAATTGCAATCCATTACGCGCTTTGAAGTCTTGCGTTGCATTGCCCATGGCTCGCCCGATGACGAGGATGGCAATGATTCAGACGGCCTGGGACGCGAAGGCGAGGAAGCGGAACAGAAAACCGGCTCCCTTTCCGACTACACCGTCAACCTCAACGCCGAAGTCAAAGCCGGCCGTATCGACCCTTTGATTGGTCGCAAACACGAAATGGAACGACTGGTGCAAATCCTGTGCCGCCGCCGTAAAAACAATCCGCTTTTGGTCGGCGAGGCAGGCGTGGGCAAAACCGCGCTGGCAGAAGGCTTGGCGCATCAAATCGTCAACGGCGACATTCCCGACGCGCTGAAAGAAGCCGAAGTGTACGCACTGGATATGGGTTCGCTTTTGGCGGGCACGAAATACCGCGGCGACTTTGAAGCGCGGGTCAAGTCCGTCTTAAAGCAGCTCGAAAAAATCCCGCACGCCATTTTGTTTATCGACGAAATCCACACTATCATCGGCGCGGGCAGTACCAGCGGCGGCACGATGGACGCATCTAACCTACTCAAACCTGCATTGGCGAAAGGCTCATTGCGCTGTATCGGCGCAACCACTTATGACGAATACCGCACCATTTTCGACAAAGACCACGCCTTAAGCCGCCGTTTCCAAAAAATCGACGTCATCGAGCCCACCGTTTCCGAAACCGTGCAAATCCTGCGCGGCTTGAAACCGATGTTTGAAGATTTCCACCAAGTCCGCTATACGCAAGGTGCACTTGAAGCCGCTGCCGAACTCTCTGCCCGCTACATCAACGAACGTTTCCTGCCCGACAAAGCCATCGACGTAATGGACGAAGCAGGCGCTGCGCAACGGATTTTGCCCAAATCCAAACAGAAAAAAGTCATCGGCAAAGCGCAAATCGAAACCGTCATCGCCAAGGTTGCGCGGATTCCTGAAAAAACCGTGTCGCACGACGACAAACAAGTGCTGCAATTCCTCGGCCGCGATTTGAAAAACATGGTTTACGGTCAGGAAAATGCCATCGACGCGCTGGTTGCCGCTGTCAAAATGTCGCGCTCCGGCCTCGCCCTGCCCGACAAACCGATAGGCAGTTTCCTCTTCTCCGGCCCGACCGGCGTCGGCAAAACCGAAGTCGCCAAACAGCTTGCCTACTCGATGGGCGTACCGCTGCAACGCTTTGATATGTCCGAATACATGGAACGCCACGCCGTATCGCGCCTCATCGGCGCGCCGCCGGGCTACGTCGGCTTTGAACAAGGCGGCCTTTTGACCGAAGCCGTCAACAAGCAGCCGCATTGCGTGTTGCTCTTAGACGAAATAGAAAAAGCCCACCCCGACATTTTCAACGTCCTCCTGCAAGTCATGGACGCAGGCAAACTGACCGACAACAACGGCAAGAGTGCCGATTTCCGCAACGTCATCCTGATTATGACCACCAACGCAGGCGCGGAAAGCCTCAGCCGCCCCAGCCTCGGCTTTACCGCCAAACGCGAATGCGGCGACGAAATGCAGGCAATCAACAAACTCTTCACGCCCGAGTTCCGCAATCGCTTGGACGCGATTATCCCGTTTGCGCCCTTGTCCGAACCCATCATCGTCAAAGTCGTGGACAAATTCCTGCTCCAGCTCGAACACCGGCTCCTCGACAAAAAAGTCGAAGCCGAATTCACGTCGGCATTACGCAAATATCTGGCAGAAAAAGGTTTCGACCCGCAAATGGGCGCACGCCCGATGAACCGCCTGATTCAGGAAAAAATCCGCAAACCACTCGCTGACGAACTCCTGTTCGGCAAACTTGCCGACGGCGGCTTTGTGCGGATAGACTGGGATGCAGCAAAAGAAGAAGCCGTGTTGAAGTTTAAGAAAAGCAAGGTCAAACCTGAAACAGAAACTGTTTAACTGGTTAAAAATAAAAGGCCGTCTGAAATTTCAGACGGCCTTTTTATCTCAATCAAAAATCTGATTTACAAAACGGATTTGACAGTGGCAACCACATTGTCTACGGTAAAACCAAATTCTTTGAACAGCAAATCAGCAGGTGCAGACTCGCCGAAGCGGTTGATACCGACCACCGCGCCGTTCAAACCGACGTATTTATACCAACCGTCGGCATGTCCTGCTTCTATGGCTAAGCGTGGCAAGCCTTCCGGCAGAACCGCGGCTTTATAGGCGGCATCTTGGCGGTCGAATACATTGGTAGAAGGCATGGAAACAACGCGCACGGCAATACCTTGTTCTGCCAATACCTTTTGCGCTTCCAGAGCCAATTCAACTTCAGAACCGGTAGCAATTACAACAGCTTGCGCATTGCCTTGAGCTTCGCTGATTACATAAGCACCGCGTTTAATGTCGTTCAACTGTTGCTCATCACGCGCTTGGAATTTCAGGTTTTGACGGCTGAAAATCAGGCTGGACGGATGATCGGCCGCTTTAACGGCTTCAGACCACGCTACCAAAGATTCAACGGTATCGCATGGACGCCATACATCCATATTTGGAATCAGGCGCAGAGTGGCAGTTTGCTCGATAGGTTGGTGGGTCGGGCCGTCTTCGCCCAAACCGATAGAGTCGTGGGTGAACACAAATACAGGGTTGATTTTCATCAGTGAAGCCATACGCAGGGCGTTGCGTTCGTACTCGCTGAACATCAGGAAAGTCGCGCCGAATGGTTTCACACCGCCATGCAGGGTAAGGCCGTTCATAATTGCGCCCATGCCGAACTCGCGCACGCCGTAGTGAATATAGTTGCCGCCGTGTTCGCGGGTAACGGAAACGCTGTTTGACCAGTCAGTCAGGTTGGACGGGGTTAAGTCGGCAGAACCGCCCACCAATTCAGGCAGCTCTTTTGCTAAGATTTCGATGCTGTTTTGGCTGGCTTTACGGGTGGCGATGGTTTCTGCTTTGGCGCACACTTCTTTCAATGCGGCTTGAACGTAAGCGTCGAAGTTTTCAGGCAGTTTTTTATCCATGCGGCGCACAAATTCTGCGGCTTCGGCAGGATATTTGGCTTGATATTGAGCGAAGAGTTCGTTCCATTCAGCCTCAAGTTTCGCGCCTTTTTCTTTTGCATCCCATGCTGCATAGATTTCTTGAGGGATTTCAAACGCAGGATAAGCCCAACCCAAATGTTTGCGCGTGGCTTCGATCTCGTCCGCACCCAAAGGAGCACCGTGGGTTTTATGGCTGCCTTCTTTGTTGGCACTGCCTTTACCGATTAAGGTTTTACAGCAAATCAGGGAAGGTTTGCCGGTTTCGGCTCTGGCCGCTTCAATGGCCGTCTGAATGGCATCAGTGTCATGACCGTTTACATTTGGAATCACATGCCAGCCGTAGCTTTCAAAACGTTGCGGAATATTTTCGGTAAACCAGCCGTCCACTTTACCGTCGATGGAAATATTGTTGTCATCATATAAAACAATCAGTTTGCCCAAGCCCAAAGTACCGGCAAGCGAGCAGGCTTCATGCGATACGCCTTCCATCATGCAACCGTCGCCCATGAAGACGTAGGTGTGGTGGTCAACGATGTTCAAACCGTCTTTATTGAATTCGGCAGCCAAGATTTTTTCGGCCAAAGCCATGCCCACAGCGTTGGCAATACCTTGTCCCAACGGGCCGGTCGTGGTTTCCACGCCGTCAGTGTAGCCATATTCCGGATGGCCGGGGGTTTTGCTGTGCAGTTGGCGGAAATTTTTCAGATCATCAATAGAAACGTTGTAGCCGGTTAGGTGCAACAGGCTGTAAAGAATCATGGAGGCATGACCATTGGAGAGGACAAAACGATCGCGGTTGTAGAATTTCGGGTTGGCCGGATTATGATTGAGGAATTTCGTCCACAATACTTCCGCCATTTCCGCCATACCCATAGGCGCACCCGGGTGGCCGGAGTTGGCTTTCTGTACGGCATCGACTGAGAGGAAACGGATTGCGTTTGCCAGTTGAGACATGGTTTGACCTTCCTTGGACAAGATTGGAAATTTGAAAAAGTGTGCCGATTATCGCCTGAATCAGCCGTGCTTTCAAGAATAGCCTTTGATATTTGCATTGTCAGGCGGCATGATTTCCAATAGGCCGTCTGAAACGGACGGGATAGATGATATTAACTGTTATTTCGTTTTGAAACAGTATGTTGTAAATTTTTTATCGGATAAATAGTAAATCACTATAAGCATAAACCTACACTTATTCCGTAAGCCTTTGAATACTGCTCTTTTCAGACGGCCTTGTATGAGGCAGGAGTACCTCAACTATCGTTAAGGCCAAACCCTGCTTTTGCTTTGCATAGAGCCAAATGTTATGATTTTATATGCACGCCCAAGGCCGTCTGAAAATACTCGCATCAAACTACTACCATGACAAAAGGCTTGTGTGCACTTCGATTAAGGAACACTGATTATGTCACCCGAAAACCAAGCGGAAAACACCACACCCTCAACAGAAAAAACGGCAAAAGCCAATCCGCCCAAACCTTCCAAACCCAAATCCAGCGTAATTCAAATTCATCCCGAAGGCGAACGCATCCATCCAAAAAAAGCAGAAGGACGCTTTGCCAAACTTCGTATCGCCGCCGTATTGGCGACCCAGTTTGTATTTTACGTAATTCCATGGTTTAACTGGAGTAACCGGCAGGCAGTTTTATTTAATATCCCTGACCGTCATTTTTTCATTTTCGGCCTGTCACTGGGCATGGGCGACTTAATTTATCTTGCCCTGCTGTTAATGATCTGTGCTTTCGGCCTGTTTTGGTGGACAACCATTGCCGGTCGTTTGTGGTGCGGCTACTCTTGCCCACAAACGGTTTACACCGAAATCATGCTTTGGATCGACAACTTGGTTGAAGGCGACCGCAACAAACGTTTAAAACTGGAAAAATCGCCTTGGAACTTTACTAAAATCCGCATTAAAGCCACCAAATACCTACTGATTTTCCTTGTCTGTGCGTGGACAGGTATCACTTTTGCAGGCTGGTTTGTCCCTATCCGCCAGTTTGTTCCCGATTTATTCACCGGAGCAGCAGGCGGTGGCGCAATGTTTGCCGCAGCATTTTACGGATTCATGACCTTCTTCTTTGCCCACATTATGCGCGAAAAAGTGTGTCTGCATATGTGCCCGTATGCACGCTTCCAAAGTGCGATGTTTGACAAAGACACGCTGATTATTTCCTACGATACCGAACGCGGCGAACCTCGCGGTGCACGCAAAAAAACCGCCAACAAAGAAGACAGCGGCTTGGGCGACTGTATCAACTGCACCATGTGCGTACAAGTCTGCCCCGTCGGCATCGACATCCGCGACGGCCTGCAATACCAATGTATCGGTTGTGCAGCCTGTGTTGACGCTTGTGACGAAATCATGGACAAAATGGGTTATCCGCGCGGCCTGATCCGTTACACCACCGAAGGCGCAATGGAGCATGAATACCCTGAAAGCGACATCAAAAAACGCCTGAAACGTCCTCGCGTTGCAGGTTATGGTGCAGTATTGTTTGTGGTTATTATTGCTTTCTTAACCGGCATTTCTACCCGTAAAATGATCGAAGTGGATATTCTGAAAGACCGCGGCGTGATGGTGCGTGAAAACAGCCAAGGCTGGTTGGAAAATGCCTACAACCTGCGCATCATTAACAAGAGTGAACATGAACAGACCGTTACTGCCACAGTCAAAGGTTTTGATGATATCGCCTTGACCGGCTTACCAGAAAACGGTATTAAAATTGCGCCACGCGAAACCGTGACCATTCCGGTTCAAGTATCCACCCTCCCTGAGTACGCCGAAAAAGGCAGCCAGCCAATTGAATTTACCTTCACATATCGTGAAACCGATGCTGCTGATGCCGAACCGACTGTCTTGAATGAAAAAGCAACCTTTATTGGAGAATAACAACGGTGTCCCAACCCAATTCCACTAAGCCTTGGTATAAACACATTTGGCCTTGGGTGCTGATGGCAGGTCCCATCTTTGTCGTTATCGCCAGCGTGTCTATGTTCTTCGTCGCAAAAGAACATACGACAGACTTGGTTTCCGACGATTACTATAAAGACGGCAAACACATCGAAATACAGCTTCACCGCGATGAAGAAGCCGTTAAACGGCAGATTCAGGTGCAGGTTTTAATCAGTCCGGACATGAATGCCGCCAAAGTATTCGTCAGCGGACAATTCGATCCCAAACAGCCATTAAACCTGCTGCTGATGCACCCGACACGCAAAGCTGACGACCAAACCGTTAAGCTGCGCGCCGTAACAGCCGAACCGCAAAACGGCCGTATGGAATACGAAGCCATCTTCAAACCTCTACCCCAAACCAACCATTGGTATTTGCGTGTTGAAGATACCTCAGGCGTGTGGCGTGTTGAAAACAAATGGATAGTCAGCCAAGGCAACGCAGTCAATCTGACGCCTATGGACAAATTGTTCGACAACGGCAAACAAGCCGCTTCAGAAGAACAATAAATCCCATGTTCAGGCCGTCTGAAACCTTTCAGACGGCCTGAAAATCTTTATATCCTATATTCTTCTTTAAAATATGATTTTTTCCAATTGGCGCAGACTGACTGAAAACGAAGTCCGTATGGCAAAACAAGTTTTTGCCGACAGCATAGACTTCAACCGCATTAAAATATATCGTGGCATCCCCTTCCTGCCCAACCCTAATACCGCTATTGCCCCCAATGGAAATATATATTTCCCGCGCAAACACTGCCCTGATGATTTCACTCAAGCCGGCATCGCCTACAAAATCTGGCTGATTCATGAGCTGACACACGTCTGGCAACACCAGCGCGGTCACAAAGTTTGGTTATCCGGTTTATTCATTATGCTCAAAGGCGGATATAGGAAACGCAAAGCTTACGCCTACCTCATGCCTTTGCCTCACTTCAACCAACTCAATATCGAGCAGCAAGCCGACCTCGTTGCCCACTATTTTTCAGCCACTTACCTGCCCAAAAATATTTACACCCCTCAACAACCCATTTTTCAGACGACCTTAACAGACTTTCTTCACAACCCGAATAACAAAGCCCTTTGCCCACGTTACTTGTCGGCAAAAAAACAACACTCTAAAAAGCCCAACGGGCAAATAAGCTATAATGGACAATCCGACACATCGTCCAAAAGGTCCCCAACCATGCCTTGGAACATACCTATTTTACTTACCTGGATGCGCGTCCTATTAATCCCCGTGTTTACCATCCTATTCTACTTACCGAACACATGGATTCAACCGCAAACCGTCAACTGGACAGCCGCCATCATCTTTGCACTTGCAGCTATCACCGACTGGTTTGACGGCTTTTTGGCACGCCGCTGGAAACAAACCTCCGACTTTGGCGCATTCCTCGACCCCGTTGCCGACAAACTCATGGTTGCCGTTGCCCTACTCCTGCTCGTCAGCCTTGGCAGAACATACGCCATCTTCGCCATGATTATTATCGGCCGAGAAATCACTATTTCCGCCCTGCGCGAATGGATGGCACAAATGGGCAAACGCGGCAGCGTCGCCGTAGCCACTATCGGCAAATTCAAAACCACTGCCCAAATGATCGCCATCTTCCTTTTGCTTATCGGTACGGACAAATATAACGACCCTTTCTATCTCATTGGTAACATATTGATGTTTATAGCATCCGTATTGACCATCTGGTCCATGTGCTACTACCTGAAAATGGCATGGAAAGAATTCAAATAAAATTTTTAAAAAATAAAAACAAAACACTTGACTCACACGATTAAATCCATAATAATTGCGTCTTCTTCGATATACGAAGCAACAAATATCAGAGCGGGAATAGCTCAGTTGGTAGAGCGCAACCTTGCCAAGGTTGAGGTCGCGAGTTCGAGACTCGTTTCCCGCTCCAT
>NZ_JBQCVL010000002.1:301534-357043 GCF_051958425.1 Neisseria sp. P0013.S005
ATGCGGGAATAGCTCAGTTGGTAGAGCGCAACCTTGCCAAGGTTGAGGTCGCGAGTTCGAGACTCGTTTCCCGCTCCAGTTTAATTTCAGATGCACTCAAATGCGGGAATAGCTCAGTTGGTAGAGCGCAACCTTGCCAAGGTTGAGGTCGCGAGTTCGAGACTCGTTTCCCGCTCCATTAAATCATGCATCCGAATACGCGGGAATAGCTCAGTTGGTAGAGCGCAACCTTGCCAAGGTTGAGGTCGCGAGTTCGAGACTCGTTTCCCGCTCCAGTTTCAATACTACAAACACTCCAAAGTAGTTTATTTGGCGAGATAGCAAAGTGGTTATGCAGCGGATTGCAAATCCGTCTACGCCGGTTCGATTCCGACTCTCGCCTCCATCCATTTCATGGCGGGGTGGCAGAGTGTTTATGCTATAAGGGGTGCAACCCTTATATAGGCCGGTTCAAATCCGCGCCCCCGCCTCCAATCTCTCGATTTATTGTCTACGCCCGGGTGGTGAAATAGGTAGACACAACGGACTTAAAATCCGTCGGCCCTAAACCGGCCGTGCCGGTTCGATTCCGGCTCCGGGCACCATTTACCGCTTTTAAGCGGTTATTTTTTTGTCTAGTACCCACGCCTAATAATAGAAAAGATAGCCCATTAACAGCTTTGTAGTTATAAGTACCCACTATTCTATCTAGGACAAGAAATTCATTTAAACCAGTCTATCTCCTTTCCAAACCCAAATCATCATATCATATGATTTCTATAAAAATTATATGCTAGTTTAAAACCCTTAAAAGGTTATAAAATAACGCCGTTTTAAATACTTATTACATATCTAAAAAATGTCTCGTCTACTTACCTACAAAAAAATTCTATGTAATTCTTTTTCATTATGGCTTTGCACTGTTCTAATTCTTTTTATTGAACGGTGTTTAATGTCACAATATTATCTATCAGATGATATCCGTAGTCGTTATTCCGAGGATATTATCCAGCTTATGCTCAAAGGGTTATTATTTGATATCAAAGCTGCTTCTGTATTAACGGCATTACCATTTTTACTGGGATTATTCAGCTTATTAAATTCAAAAACTGTTGTAGCATATGGACGGATTCAAGCTCTATTGTCTACAGTATTGTTATCTATCGTTTCTGCTCTGGCTATAGGGAATTGGTTTTATTATGGAGTCTACGAACGCCAATTCGATGTTTTTATTTTTGGTCTTGCAGAGGAAGATACTGTAGCCGTACTCAAAACTATTTGGTCCGATTTCCCAATTATTTGGGGATTAATTGCTTTAGCCATAGCAGTAACCCTTTTTTGGAAATGTTTTTCCCAAATTAACAGATACTCTTTTTCTGCTACTACTACAAGCAAAGCAACTTGGGTTGCTATCATAATGATACCTATCTTAATCTTAAGTATTGGTATACGTGGTTCGTTTGGTAAATTCCCTTTACGTCAAACTTCCATGCAAATTTCAACCTTACCGCAAATAAATAAATTAGTTCCCAATGCACTAATTTCTTTAAATTGGGCTTTTGCAGAACATCGAAACAGTAATAATTTTATCGAGGTTACCGATTCAGATGGTATTGAACTGATGAATCGTCTACAAAATCAAAAAGCTGATGCCAATTTAAATCGCTTATTTACACAAACTAATAAAAATTTGATTGTTGAACAACATAAGCCCAACGTTGTATTTGCTGTTATGGAAAGTATGAGCACTCACTTGCTTTCTCTAAATACGCCTGAACGAGATCTATTAGGTGAATTAGATAAACATTGGAAAGAAGATTGGGTTTATTCACGTTTTATCTCTGAGGGTGATGGCACTAGCGACTCACTACACCGTTTTTTTATTCGTAGCCCACGCCTTAACCTTAGCCAATCTGCTGCTAAAAATAAAACTTTTCCTGGAAACATGTTTAAACCATATCTTGATGCAGGATATCGTATTGTGTATATCACTGCCGGTAATGGGGGGTGGCGTGATTTTGATAGTTTTCTGCGTCATTTGGGTGTACATGAAATTATTGATGAAAATGCGATCAAAGCACGCTACCCTGAAGCCCAATCCAGCACATGGGGAGTACCTGATGAATTTATGTTCCGATATGCAGAAGACGAGTTGAAACAAGCAAAAAAAAATAATACCCCCGTATTCGTCATGATGCTATCAGTAACTAATCACCCCCCATATCAATTACCTAAACCTAACCCAACTAAAGATTTTCATCTCACTGAGCAAGAAAAACAGCGACTTTCCAGTCTAGCAACAGGAAAAGAATTGAATGAGATTTTTAACACATTCCGATATAGCAACGACCAACTTGGACGCTTCATTAGTCATACAAAATCTATTGCACCGGATACTATTATTGCTGCAACTGGAGACCATAATATGCGAGCAATCAGTTATCCTGCACCTAATGAAATTGCCCTTGGCCACAGTGTACCATTCTATCTTTATGTTCCACCTACTTACCGCTCCAATGCAGAATATCATCCTGAGCGGGCAGGCTCACATAAAGACATTTTGCCAACGTTATATAATCTTAGCCTATCAGAAATACCTTATTATCAAACCGGTTGTAATTTGACTGCACCTACTGTTGATTCCTCATGGTGTGGCTATGGTTATAATCCTGAAGTTTTAATCACCAAACATGGTTTTTATAATTTAAACAATCAGGAGTTCCATCGTTGGGATAATCAGGGGCTGCAAACAGCAGAAGCTGAAATCAGCCAACCACCTGCTGAAGATATACCTTTTATTGAACGAGGTAGTGTTTACACTCAATTTTTAGATTGGCAAATTAACCGTATTGCAACTACCCATCACTAAGAATACAACTAAATTTTTATACTATCTTAGTAAAATAAAACCGACTTACCCAAACAGGTAAGTCGGTTTTATTCTCAGACAACATTACTGTACTATTTATTAAACCAAGTTCTCCAGCATCCATTTAACGTAACGGCTGACACCTTGTTTTACATCCAAGAATTCTTCTTTATACCCGGCTTCGCGCAGCTTGGTGATATCCGCTTGAGTAAAGCTCTGATATTTGCCTTTAAGTGCATCGGGGAATGGGATATAACGGATAAGTTCTTCTTCAACCAACTCTTTCAAACTCATTTCAGGTTTGCCTTCGGCTGCACGGCAGGCGTTGACGGTTGCGGCGGCAAGTTCGTTAAATTGTTGGCTACGGCCTGTACCGAGATTGAAGATGCCTGAAAGCTCGGGATGGTCAAAGAAGTAAAGGTTAACTTTGGCAACGTCTTCTACGCTGACAAAATCGCGTGTTTGCTCGCCATTGCCGTAGCCGTCATTTGCACCAAACAGATTAACATAACCATGCTCACGGTATTGGTGGAAATGGTGGAAGGCGACGGATGCCATACGGCCTTTGTGTTGCTCCTGTTGTCCGTAAACATTGAAGTAGCGGAATCCGACAACTTGGGCTGTTAGACCTTCTTTCATACGACGACGCAATACTTGGTCAAACAAGAATTTAGAGTAGCCATATACATTGAGCGGTTTTTCCAGTTCGCGCTCTTCGCGGAATATTTCGCCCTTGCCATACACTGCGGCGCTGGAAGCATAAAGGAATGGAATACGTTCATCCTGACACCAGTCCAAGAGATCGAGCGTGTACTGATAGTTGTTGTCCATCATGTAAAGGCCGTCATGATTCATGGTATCGGAACATGCGCCTTGATGGAAAACGGCTTCAATATCGTCGTAAGGCAGAAGATGGCCGCGCACTTGGCGGATAAATTCGTGTTTATCGAGATAATGGGCAATTTCACACTCGGCAAGGTTTTTAAATTTTTCGCCTTTGCTCAAATTGTCGACGGCAACAATGTCGGTAATACCGCGCTGGTTAAGTGCTTTGACGATGTTGCTGCCGATAAAGCCGGCCGCACCTGTTACGATAATGGTCATAATGAATTTCCTTTATTTTGATTTTTCAGACGGCCTTGAAGAAATCATGCCGTCTGAAAATAAAAACTTGTCTGTCTGGATTATTTTCCAACTGTATTTTCAGACGGCCTTTAGGTTTTAAGGCCGTCTGGAAACAGCAATTACTGCTCTTCTAATGCCTTAGTCAATTCGGCAAACGAGCAAACCGCCGTACCAAGTTTCGCTACGACAACCCCAGCCGCAGTATTAGCAAGGTGCATCGCTTCAGGCATGGTATAACCAGCGGCCAAACCCAAGCCCACTCCGGCAATAACGGTATCTCCCGCACCCGATACATCATAGACTTCTTGAGCCCGTGTAGGCTGATAAATCGGCTCGCCCTCATTGAACAGGGTCATCCCCTCTTCGCTTCGGGTCAACAAAATCGCGGTCAAGTCGAGATGACGGCGCAGGTTTTGGGCTTTTTCGGTCAAATCATTTTCGTTTTTCCAGCTTCCCACCACTTCTTTCAGCTCTGCACGGTTAGGCGTAATCAGCGTAGCGCCGGCATATTTTTCGTAATCATCACCTTTCGGGTCGATTAAAACGGGTTTACCGGCCTGTTTCGCCCAATCAATCATATCGGAAATATGCGACAAACCGCCCTTGCCGTAATCTGAAAAAATAATGGCATCGTATTCAGGCAACACTTCTCGATATTGATGCTTGATTTGTTCCAACACCTCACGATGAGGCGATTCTTCAAAATCAAGTCGGATAAGCTGCTGATTACGGGCAACAACGCGCAATTTCACAGTAGTCGCAATTTGCTTGTCGCGCATCAGATAGGAAGAAACGCCATCTTGCACCATCAACGCATCCAGTGCATCCGCAGCTTCATCATCGCCAGTCACGGACAACAGCCCTGCTTTGCCGCCCAATGAAGCGATATTGCGCGCAACGTTTGCCGCTCCGCCCGCTCGTTGGTCGATACGGGCGATTTTCGCCACCGGCACTGGGGCTTCAGGAGAAATACGGGACACATCGCCAAACCAATAGCGGTCGAGCATCACATCGCCGACAACAAGGACTTTGGCTTGTGCAAAACGGGATTTGAGGGTTTCTTGTTGGAACTTGGTTACCATACTGGCTCCATTAAAATCTCTGTGTAAGGCTTGTTATCAGTTTATTGATCTAACAGCCTAAAAATATCTTGAGGCTCATATACCTGCATATGGTTTTTCGAGTACGACGCCTGTTCATGAGATGACAACAACGCTGCTTTCAGCATGGCTTGCGCCAATTTTTCGACAGCAAGCGGACGTTGGTTTTTCAGCATGCCGATGCGGTTGAGTACGCGAAAAATCCGTTCTGCTACTTTTTCGCCCAAGCGGTCGCTATTCGGACGAATCAGCAATGGTGGACGGAAAATGATGAGGCACGGAAAGTTCAAAGCAATTAATGCCTGCTCCAATTCGCCTTTCATCCTTTGATAAAACAGGCGCGAAGCAGAATTTGCACCGGAAGCGGAAACCAAAACCAAAGTATTGACGCCGTTTTCTCGTGCGGCTTTGGCAAATTCAAGATTCGCTTCATAATCGATAGCCCATTGCGCTTCTTTACTGCCTGCTGCTTTCAGAGTTGTTCCCAAGCAGGCAAACAATACATCGCCCTGCACTTCTTCGCGCCAATCATCAGGCTTAGAAAAATCAATCTGATGGCTATTTAGCTTTTGGTGGGTAAAATCAGGATGTCTGCGACCAAAACAATCGATAGACTCAACCTCTGAACTGGCTGCAAGCAGAGGCAACAAGGATTTTCCTGTTGCGCCTGTCGTGCCAATTACAATCGCCTTCATACTTCAGACGGCCTTAAGTGTTGGCTATTCGATTAACTTCACGCAATACGGCTACCGGATCGGCGGCTTGGGTAACAGGGCGACCCATTACCAAATAGGTTGAGCCGGCAGCCAAGGCTTCGGCTGGTGTCATGATACGGCGTTGGTCGTCATTATTACTTGCAACGTCCAAGCGGATACCCGGCGTAACCAAGACAAAATTCTGTCCCAATTCACGGCGCAGTGGCGCGGCTTCTTGAGCGGAACATACCACGCCGTCCAAGCCTGAACTTTGCGTCAGTTTTGCCAAGCGGATGACTTGCTCTTCAGGAGCGATATTCAAACCAATTTCTGCCAAGTCGCTTTGTTCCATGCTGGTCAACACGGTTACGCCGATCAAGAGCGGCTTGGTTTGATATCCGGCAACGGCTTCTGCTGCGGCTTCCATCATACGGCGACCACCTGAAGCGTGCATATCGACCATCCAAACGCCCATATCGGCGGCAACTTTACAGGCTTGCGCAACGGTGTGGGGAATATCGTGGTATTTCAAATCGAGGAAAAGTTTGAAACCTTGATTGATTAAGCTTTCTGCCAAACTACGGCCGGTTGCGGTAAACAGCTCTTTGCCGATTTTGATTTGACACAATGCCGGGTCAAGATTACGGACAAATCCGAGCGTATCTTTTTCGTTGGCAAAATCGAGGGCGACGATAACGGGAGTACGTTGTTGCTGAGTTTGGAAGTCGGAGATCAAGGGATTCATGAGATGCCTGCGGATAAACGGTTATAGCTTCGATTTTAACAGCTTTTGTACACAAAAGGCCGTCTGAAAATATTTTTTCAGACGGCCTTATGATTTTACTTCGGCAAAACTTATTTGCCCAAACCTTTCAATACTTCGGCTTTCACGGCCTCTACCGGTTGAGTGCCGTCAACTTTGATGTATTTCGGCGCGTGTTCGCCTTCCAGTTTACTGTAAAAATCAACCAAAACTTCAGTTTGCTCATGGTAAACGGCAAGGCGTTTTTTCACGGTTTCTTCTTTGTCGTCGTCGCGTTGAATCAAATCTTCGCCGGTTACGTCGTCTTTGCCTTCGACTTTAGGCGGATTGTAGGTAACGTGGTAGGTGCGGCCGGAAGCCAAGTGCACGCGGCGGCCGCTCATGCGGTCGATAATCACGCTGTCAGGCACATCGATTTCAACCACGGCATCCAAATCCACACCGGCTTCAACCATGGCTTCGGCTTGTGCCAATGTGCGTGGGAAACCGTCAAACAGGAAACCGTTTTTGCAGTCGTCTTGGGCAATGCGCTCTTTAACCATGCCGATAATGATGTCATCGCGTACCAAACCGCCTTCATCAATGATTTTTTTTGCTTCCAAACCCAGCGGAGTGCCTGCTTTGATGGCAGCGCGGAGCATGTCGCCGGTAGAAATTTGAGGAATGCCGAATGCAGCAGTGATGAATTGAGCCTGTGTGCCTTTGCCGGCGCCTGGTGCGCCCAACAATAATACTTTCATGATGAGTCCTTTTGGTTGACGGATTTAATGTTCAGATAATTTTACACGGCTTGTGTTTATCGTTCAAAACTTCAGACGGCCTCTTTCGTGCCGAAATGCTTCCATGCATCGTCGCGCATTTCGATAAACCAGGAGTCTTCGGGGAATCGCTCTATCGCGTCTTTCAAAGTGGAAAGCAAGTTTTGCGATAAGGCTTTCGCCAAATATTCTTCCTCATTGGCTTCGGCCGCTTTGTCAGGCTGCTGCGCCAGACCGATTGCACGGGTTTGATGGCCATGAGCCAAGTAATTGAGCGCAATGATTTTTTGTGCCCAAAGCTGCGGAATATCGGGATTGTCTTGCAGCAATACCGACAAAATTGATACGGCAACGGTCAAGCGTCCGCCGTTCATACGCAAGTCCAACGACTGGTTAGGCGGCAAAGTGCTGAGCATTTCTGCCATGCGGAACCAAAACTCGCCGCTGGCCTGCTCCGGCGCTTCTATTTTCAGCATGTCATAGTTGAATTCTTGTTCGTCATCTCTTACCAGCTTCTCCACGTCGGCAAGCAATTTTTGTTCTTCACGGTTCAAATGGCGGAAATCATTCATGTCTTTTCCTTTCAGACGGCCTTAAGCTTTAAACGCAACACGTACTCTGTCCAAATCTTCCTGCGTATCCACACCTGCAGCAGGCGCTTCTTGGGTGATTTCAACAGCAATCGGATAACCATGCCACAGGACGCGCAACTGTTCCAACGATTCGATGGTTTCCAAAGGAGAAACATCCATTTCTGAATAGCGTTGCAGGAAACCTGCACGATAGGCATAAATGCCGATGTGGCGCAGAACGGCTGTTTCGGAAGGCAATTCGCGTTTTTCGGCACGCATCACATCGCGCGGATAAGGAATCGGGGCGCGGCTGAAATAGATGGCGTTGCGGTTTTTATCGAGGATGACTTTGACGACATTAGGATTCATAAACTCGTCAAAATCGTGCAATTCGTGGGCAGCGGTCGCCATTTGCACATTGTTTTCAACCAAAACTTCGGCTGTACGGTTGATGAGCTCGGGATCGATTAAAGGCTCGTCGCCTTGTACGTTCACAACAATCAGATGCTGCGGCAGTTTCAGCGTATTGGCTGCTTCGGCAAGGCGCGTTGTACCGCTTTCGTGTTGATTGGAAGTCATGACTACTTCGACGCCATGCGCCTGACAGGCCGTCTGAATATCGGGTTGGTCGGTGGCAACGACAACACGCGCGGCCTTGCTTTTCGCTGCCTGCTCGGCAACGCGTACAACCATCGGTTTACCGTGAATATCGGCCAAAGCCTTTCCCGGCAGACGTGAAGAATCCAACCGTGCCGGAATCAATACGACAAATTCGGTCATGCTTTCAGTTCCTCTTCGCTCAACGGGCGCGCTTCGTTTTCCAACATATAAGGGATGCCGTCACGAATCGGATAAGCGAGCTTTGCCTGACGGCTCCACAATTCCTGTTTGTCTTGATGGTATTCGAGTTTGCCTTTGGTCACAGGACAAACGAGGATGTCTAAGAATTTTTTTTCCATGGGGTTTACTTTCAGGTTTGATAGTTTTAGCGAAAATCACTTTGCTCGTTTTGGCGAAACTTGCTACGCTTGTTTTCAGACGGCCTCAAGCGGCATCATTTTTTCCGTGCCGTTTTCTTTGCTTGCCGCGTACAGACTTGGTTAGGATTTTTGCCGTTGCACATGATCTGACGGATTTCACGGGCTAAGTTTTCGTTTTGACTGGATTTTTCGTATTTTTCGGTGATGATACTCAATATTAGACAATATTAGATTCATTGTGATCTCAAAATAGCACGGCGTTTTAGTAAGTATAATTGCCCCACTGCCGTGCCGTAAAAGTCAATCAATCTATTGACTTCTTCCTGAGTATAAACCGCCTTTATACCGTCTAAAGCTGCTTTATGTACCTGAGTATTCTCTTGTAGTGCATTAATTTCGTTAATTAATTGATTTGTATATTTTTTAAGGACCTCTTCTAACTGTGGACGCTTATCTTTGGGCACATCTTTCAAAAAATCCTGTATCTTCGGATCAGAAAGTACAATACCTCCAACGCTTTGGAGAGACTGGTCTATCAGAGCATCCATCTTCTGCACTTCAAACAACCGCTCCAGCGACGCATCACTGGGCGGCGCGGCAAACGCATTGGCACACAAGGCCAAAGCAGCAAAAGGCAACAATAAAGTTTTCAATTTCATTTTTTCTACCTACTTAATAAATATCAATATTTTCAGACGGCCTGCACATTATTTGGCACATTCCGAAGAATGTTTATTGCCCTTACACAAAATATCGCGCGTTTGCGCCTCAAAAGCGGGCGTATATTTCCTGCTTGCGTTGATATAGTTATTGCTCATTGTCTTTTCAACAATCTCATCATTCAATTTATCGAAACGTTCCATCTTTTCAAATGCAGACTTACCGGCCCCATGCTCAAACAATTTTGCCATGCTGTCCACGTCTGCTTGGCTCAGTACATTATCAATATCTCCGCCATGCTGTCTGAGATGATTGATTTTTTTCAAAATACCCTTGCCCCGAGGGGAAGAGAAAAAGCGATTGAGCACATCCACTTCTTCTTGTGTAAATACTTTCTGTACGGCACGCTTTTCTTCATCCAACCATTGTTTTTTCAACTCAGGGCGGCTCAAATCGTCTTGCATGTCTTTCATATAACGACTGATGACCGCCTTCATCTGCGCTTTTTGAGCTTTGGGCGTCATCGTTAACAAGCGCTCATTGTCCTCTTTATTTACCATCTCCAAAGAACGTTGTACTTTCTCGCTATAATTATTGCTTATCCCTTGAATCTCCAACCATTTCATTGCAGATTCATCACTTGGTTTAGCAGCCAAGCTTTGAGTGGATACAAATAAAGCTGCGCAAGCGACCAACAAATATTTTAACTTCATGATTTACTCCTATCGCGTAGTTTGAAGATCATCTTTAAAACATCTGTGAAACATCTATAAGCATTTAGATTGAAACATTCGAGGATACAAACGCCGCCAAGTCCGGCTCAATTATCGCATAGACAGGCAAGACCCACACATGATTCAGGCTGTGGCCGTCTGAAAATTTGACCGCATCCTTTTCCGTGATAATCACCACATCTGCATCCGGCAAATCCGCTACCGTAATATCTGCATGATCAGGCAAGGCAACGGTTTGTTTTAAAGCAATATTCATGCTTCGCAACGTATTGAAAAAACGCTCCGGCTTAGCGATACCGGCGACGGCGGCGACGGTTTGATTTCCCAAACCCGCCAAATCCAATTTTTCAGACGGCTTATTCAAACGGTAAATCTGCCCTGTTTCAATATGGCTGGCAAACATATTTTCAGACGGTCTGAATGCCATATCTGCTTTTCCGCCACTGATGACGACCGCATCAACGGAAGCCAACCGAGACAAAGGTTCGCGCAAGCTACCGTTGGGCAGTAAATCCAAATTGGTGCGACCAGTATCTGCCGCCGGGAATACGGCAATTTCCATATCACGTTGCAAGGCATAATGTTGCAAGCCGTCGTCGGCCACAATCAATTCAAGCTCTGGATGCGCCGCAAGCAATGCCCTGCCTGCTTCTGCACGGCTGCTGCCTACCGCCGTCGGCGCACCGGTTTGACGAAACAGCAATAAAGGCTCGTCACCTGCATCTGCCGCACTGCTGGCTGTATTCAATACATGAACCGCCTTGCTCTTGCGCCCGTAACCTCGGCTGATGATGCCGACCTTAACGCCCTTTTCCTGCAAACCCGACACCAGCGCGGCGACTATCGGCGTTTTCCCTGTTCCGCCTGCATGAATATTGCCGACCACCACCACAGGTACAGGCAATTTTTCGCTTTTCAGACGGCCTGAAACAAAATCATCACGCCGTTTCGCCGCAATTTTGGCGAACAGCTTGGATAAGGGTTTCAGCAGCAAAGACAAAAACGGATTGGGAGATTGCCAATGGCGCTCGATAATTTGGTGGAGTTTGGGCATACGCACGGCTTTTGAAGCGAAAATCAAACGATAATATAACACAAGCCCGTCCAGTCAAGGCCGTCTGAACATGCGGCTTTGATAATATTAAAACAAAAGGCGCAAGTTTCATGAAAACGAATACAACGAATCGCTCTAAAACCCTTATAATTCAGCTTTCCCAAATTTTTCCTGTTTCGTAATGTCCGAACTTTTCGCGCCCTCCTCCATTTCCGTATCCGAACTCAACGCCATTGCCAAAGCCTTGCTGGAAGACCATCTCGCAGGCTTATGGATTGCCGGTGAAGTATCCAACCTGACCCGTGCCGCCAGCGGACATTATTACTTCTCGCTCAAAGACAGCCGCGCGCAGGTGCGTTGCGCAATGTTTAAGGGTGCAGCCATGCGTTTGGCGAAGCCTTTGAAAGAAGGCGACCATATCGAAGTATCAGGAAAAATCAGCATTTATGAAGCGCGGGGCGAATTTCAAATTACCGTAAACGAAGTACGGCTCAAAGGTTTGGGGCAGCTTTACGAAGCCTATGAACGATTGAAGGCACAGTTGCAGGCAGAAGGCGCATTTTCAGCGGAACGCAAAAAACCGTTGCCCGCCCGCCCTCAATGTATCGGCATCGTCACCAGCCTGGCGGCAGCTGCTTTACGCGATGTTGTAACCACCTTAAACCGCCGCGCGCCCGAAATCCCCGTTATCGTTTATCCGACGCCCGTACAAGGCACAGGCAGCGAGTTGCAAATTGCCCAAGCGATTAAAACCGCTTCGCAACGCGCCGAGTGCGATGTACTGATTGTCTGTCGCGGCGGCGGCAGCATTGAAGACTTGTGGGCGTTTAATGAAGAGCCGGTCGTACGCGCCATCGAAGCCTGCTCGATTCCGGTCGTCAGCGGCGTAGGACACGAAACCGATTTCACGCTTGCCGATTTTGTTGCCGACGTGCGCGCACCGACACCGACCGGCGCGGCAGAGCTGGTCAGCCCCAACCGCCAAGAATCGCTACACCGCCTCGCCCAAGCGCAAGGCCGTCTGAAAACCGTTTTGGAACAACGCTATTTCGATGCCAGTCAAAAACTCGACTGGCTGGCACGGCAAATCCGTCATCCGCGCCAAAAACTTGACGAGCAACGTGCCTCAATCAGTAAGCTGGCGCAAATGCTGTCTTACTCGATGACGCAAAACCTCCGCGCCCACACCGCCCGTTTCGAACGCCAAACCCAAACCCTTAAACATTGCCGTCCTGATGTTTCCGTTTACACACAAAATATCGACCACTTTCAGATGGCCCTGTCGCATTCCTTCCGCCAGCTGCTTGCCCACCGCCGTCAAAGCCTGACCGCCCAAGCCGCATTGCTCGAAGCCATATCGCCGCAACATATTCTGGAGCGCGGCTTTTCGGTCGTCAAAAACACACGCGGACAAGTCATCCGCAATGCCGATATGTTGAAACAAGGGCAGAAACTGCACATCACTTTTGCCGACGGCGAAACCGACGTACGCGTAACCAAAGAGCAGGCACAAGGCGAGTTGTTTGACTGACAAAATAAAGGCCGTCTGAAACTTTATGCGATTGAAGTGAAACTATGTCTGCCTTTTAAAAATCCTTAACCAACCAATGCGGTATAATGCCTCATCTGCACACGCAGCATATACGGAAACATTATGGACAACGCACAAAATACAGAAAATCCGATTCCTCCACGCAACTCCATCCGCAAAAACAGCATTTACCTGCTGCCCAATTCCTTTACCATCGCCGCACTGTTTTGCGCGTTCTTCGCCATTACCCAGTCCATGCACGGACGTTATGAAACGGCGGCGATTGCAGTTTTCCTTTCCATGCTGCTCGACGGCATGGACGGACGCGTTGCCCGTTTGACCAACAGCCAGAGCGCATTCGGCGAACAGCTCGACAGCCTTGCAGATATGGTCAGCTTCGGCGTGGCGCCTGCCCTGATTGCCTACAAATGGCAACTTTGGCAGTTTGGCAAAATCGGTTATTCCGTCGCCTTTATCTACTGCGCCTGCGCCGCCCTGCGTTTGGCGCTGTTCAACACACTTATTGGCAAAGTCGATAAACGTTGGTTTATTGGTGTTCCAAGCCCGACCGCTGCTGCGTTGATTGTCGGCCTGATTTGGGTCAACCACAGCATCGAACGCTTCCCCGGCGTGCATTGGTGGGCATTGGGCATTACCCTGTTTGCCGGTATTTCCATGATTGTGCAGATTCCGTTTTGGAGCTTCAAAGAAATCAACATCCGCCGCCAAGTGCCGTTTATGGGCATGGTATTGGCCGTGTTGGTATTGCTGCTCATCAATTGGGAGCCTTCGCTCGTCCTCTTCCTGTTTTTCCTCGGTTACAGCCTGTCCGGTTATGTGATGGCAGTCATCCGCTGGTTTAAAAAACGCCACAAAACTCACAAACACGATAAGGCCGTCTGAAATGTGGTCTTGGGACATCATCCTTTCCCTGCTCGCCGTCGGCAGCGCGGCGGGCTTTATTGCCGGATTATTCGGCGTAGGCGGCGGCACGTTAATTGTTCCCGTTGTCTTATGGGCGTTACAGCTGCAAGGCATAGGCGGCCACCCCTATGCCCAGCATCTCGCCATCGGCACTTCCTTTGCCGTCATGGTATTTACCACCTTCTCCAGCATGTACGCCCAACATAAAAAGCACGCCATCGATTGGGCGAGCGTCCGCCGGATGACGCCGGGCATGATACTCGGCGTACTCCTCGGCGCGGTGTCGGCAAAATATATGCCGACGCTGGCTTTGCAGGTTTTCTTTATTGCATTTCTTGCCTTTATCGCACTCAAAACCCTACGCGATTCCAAACCTAAACCTTCGCGCACCCTGCCTGAACTCCCCGGCCTGACAGCCGTCGGCACGCTTTTTGGGGCTGCTTCAAGCTGGGTCGGTATCGGCGGCGGTTCACTATCCGTTCCATTTCTACTGTATTGCAACTTTCCGGCACACCGTGCCATCGGCACATCTTCAGGCCTGGCATGGCCGATTGCGATTGCCGGCACCATCGGCTATTTTGCCAACGGTTTGCATATTGCCAACCTGCCTGAAGGCGCGGCAGGCTTTATCTATCTTCCGGCTGTGGCCATATTGAGCGTTGCCACCATCCTCTTTGCTCCGCTCGGCGTTAAAACGGCACACAAGCTGCCCGCCCGAAAACTCAAAATCGCCTTCGGCATCATGTTGCTGCTGATTGCCGCCAAGATGGCTTGGAATTTGATACATTAAATCTTTCTTGTGAAAAAGGCCGTCTGAAAATCTTTCAGACGGCCTTTTAAATTGCAAAACAACAAACTAAATAAATCCCCTTTACCTTACCCGATTTGCCCCATTGCAAATACGGCCAAGCGCCATATCGCCCATCCTGCCACCAACAATCCGGCACACAAACGAACCATGCGTTTTTGCAGAAAGGTTTTCAACTGCGCGGCAAATATGCCCATCGCAAGCAAGTTCGGCAAGGTCCCCAATGCAAACGCCAGCATATACAGCCCGCCGTGCAAGGCATTGCCGCTGCCCAAGGCATACAAAGACGCGCTGTACACCAAACCGCAAGGCAGCCAGCCCCAAAGCACGCCCACGCCGAAACAGGCAGGCACCGATTTAATCGGCAGCAATTTGTTCAGTAAAGGATTCAGGCGTTTCCATATCGGTTTGCCGATGCGTTCGATTTTGGTTGCGGCAGTCGAAATACCGGCAAGATAGAGACCGAGCAAAAGCAGCAAGATATTGGCGGCAATATACAAACCGTTTTGAACCGCGCGCGTATCGTCTAAGGAAATGCCGACCTGCCCAACCAAGCCGACCAACAGACCGATGACGACATAGCTGCTGATACGCCCCAAGTTCAACAATACAATCAGCCCGATTCGGTTTAAATGGGGCGGCAGTTGCAAAGCGAATGCGCTGCTCAAGCCACCGCACATGCCGACGCAATGCGTTCCGCCAAAAAAGCCGAGCAGAAAAAGAGTAAGAAATGTGATTTCTTGATTCATGGTTTTTAATGATTCAAACGAATGGATGAGACCGTCTGAAACTTTTCAGACGGCCCTGAGAATGCAGGATAAGCTTTTCCGCCCATCCTCTTCACGCTTTAGAAAAGCAATTAACTGCGTGCGCGTACGTCAAATGCCTGACGCAAACCTTCGCCGATCATGACCAGCAAAAGCAGCATCACCGTCAACGTAGCAACGGCAGACAGGCCGATCCACCACGCATCCAAGTTGTCTTTGCCTTGCGCCAGCAACTCACCCAAACTTGCCTGTGAGGCAGGTACGCCCAAGCCCAAGAAGTCCAAACTGGTCAGAGCGAGTACTGCACCTGAAATACGGAAAGGCAGGAAGGCCAATACCGGCGTCAAGCTGTTGGGCAGGATATGGCGCCACATGATTTCACGGTTGCCCACGCCCATCGCGCGCGCTGCTAAAACGTAATCGGTCTGGCGGTTTTTCAAAAACTCGGCGCGGACATAGTCGGACAAGCCCATCCAGCCGAAAAGCGACAGCAACACCAGCAAAATCAACAGCCCTGGATTAAAGAACGAAGATAGGATAATCAGGAGGTACAGCTCCGGCATACCGCCCCAAACCTCGATAAAACGCTGCATCAGAAGGTCGGTTTTGCCGCCGAAATAACCCTGCACCGCGCCTGCAACCACGCCGATTACGGTAGTCACCACGGTCAACACCAAGGCAAACAGCAGCGAATCACGGAAACCATAAACCAAGCGCGCTAACAGGTCGCGGCCGCGGTCGTCCGTTCCTAAGATATGACGTTCGGACGGTTTGGCCGGATCGGGTGCCGTATCAAAATCGTTCAAGGTATCGGCATCGTAAGGATTGGGCAGGTAAAGGGCAAAATTGCCGTCTGAAGTAATGTTGTGGCGGATAAGCGGATCCAGATAATCCGCAGGCGTATCGAAATCGCCGCCAAATGTGGTTTCGTTATATTCGTTTACCAAGGGGAAGAAATACTCTCCCTGATAGCGTATCCACAAAGGTTTGTCGTTGCTCCACAAAGGTGCAAGCAAAGTGACGACAAATAAAACGGCCAAAATCCGTAAAGCCAACCAACCGCGCTTATGCTGCTTAAATGCTTGCCAAGTAGGGTTTGAAGTAGATTTTTTCTTTTTCATGGTTCGAAACATTCTTTAATAATGGATTGAAGATATTTTCAGACAGCCTTATTTCTGTCCGCCAAAGTGAATACGCGGATCGACCCATGAATAAGAAATATCCGACACCAATTTAGCCAACAACCCCATCAGCGTGAACACATACAGCGTACCCATTACAACAGGATAATCGCGTTTCATCACCGCCTCGTAAGACAGCAAACCCAACCCGTCCAGCGAGAACAGCGTTTCAATCAACAGGCTTCCGGTAAAGAATGCGCCGATAAATGCGGCCGGGAAACCGGTAATCAGAGGAATCATGGCATTGCGGAAAATATGCTTCCACAAAATCTGCTTCTCAGGCAAGCCCTTGGCTCGCGCGGTATAAACATATTGACGGCGGATTTCCTCAAGGAACACGTTTTTCGTCAATACGGTCATCACCGCCAAGTTGCCTGCTACCGAAGCGGTAATCGGCAAGGCCATATGCCATAAATAATCTTTGACTTTACCTGCCCAAGAAAGCGTATCGAAATCATCGCCGACCAAGCCGCCCTGAGGGAACCAGGCAAAAAAGCTGCCACCGCCAAACAACACCAGCAACACCAAACCCAATACAAACGGCGGTACGGTATAGCCGACCAAAATCACCATGCCCGTAATCGTATCGAATCGGCTGCCATCCCTGACTGCCTTGGCAATACCCAACGGAATACATATCAAATAAGTTAAGAAGAATGTCCACAAACCCAAACTCATCGATACCGGCATTTTCTCTTTCACCAGCTCAAATACGGTTTGGTGGTGGAAAAAGCTTTCGCCCAAATCGAAACGGGCGAATTTCCATACCATATCGACAAAACGCGTCACAGGCGGCTTGTCGAATCCGTACAAAGCATTCAGCGCGGCCAAATCTTCCGCACTGATGCGGTTGCCGTTTTTAGCCAAAGTTCCAGGCATACTGCGCCCTGCCGTCTCACCGCCAACCGCACCCTGCGTCAGCTGCTGAACCATCTGTTCCACCGGACCGCCGGGAACAAACTGAATCACGGCGAAAGTAATCGCCAAAATCCCCAATAACGTGGGAATCAAAAGGAGCATACGATGAAAAATATAACGCCACATGGTTAAGTGTTCCTCTATTTGGGTTTTAAGGTCGTCTGAAAAGTACGGATTGCTTTCAGACGACCTATACTTTTAATACTTATAAAAAATTAACTGATAAGCCAACTAATAAACCTATCCAGCAAATCTTTCTGATTATTGCCAGCCGCTTCAACCATTTCCAATGTCAAACTATCCGGCCACACAATAAAATATCCGTAACGTCCTTTTTTGATAAGCCCACCAGCTTTCTTACCTGTATCTGTCAAACGGTAGAACTTACCGTCTATTTCCTGCAAGCCTGCATGACACAGTTTCGCATTGCATTCTTCCGTTGTTACGCCCCATTTTTCTGCCAGCTTAGCGACAGTCAATGTATCGTATTTTTTAGCAATTTCTATATTCTGATTTTTCTGCGAAACTTGCTCTTTTTCTACTACGTCAACTGAAATTTTAACTTCATCGCTAATACGGATAATACGCTGCGCTTCGCTATAAGCATCTTGATAGACTTCTCCATCTTCACTACGCTTCAGCAAGATACCCATTTCATTATTATTTACTTGGCTGAATTCATATAAATTCAGGCTTGTAATAATGCAAGCATCTTCGCTGACGTAACATTTTGCATGAAGATTCGGACAATAACTCGTACGAACATAATTTAAATTTTTCAACCAAGCTGCCTCTGAAGGCTGCAATTCACTTTTACCATATACAATCCGCACATCGATTTTCATGCGGTCTTTGTCTTCTAAAAGCTCTTTTACCCTATCGTTTAATTTTAGATAAGGGCTAATCAAATAAAGCCGTTCCTGTGCATTTTTTATTAATTCTTCCAAGTAATACGTTGTACCGCTGGTATTTAAAAATTTTGCCATTTTCTTCTTTCCTGCAATGTTTATTTAATTTATTCGCGGGCAAAGCCCACGCTACACAGTTGCTTTATATTCTTCTGACAATTGAAACAATAGACTTCACTATCGCTTAGGTCGTCTGAAAATTGCTGCGGCAAACTTTCAGACGACCTTCCTTATTTCTCCAAAGCCTCTTGCAGTTTCTTCTCAATCAAATCCACGTCAAACGATTTGGCAATCAGCTCGAAGCGTGAGTCGCGCCGCCATGAGACTTGATTGGCACCCCATTGCCCGTCCACCCAGTTGAGCCACACCCATGTACCGAGCACTTGGAACACGCCTTTGGCGCGAACAAGACCGTCTGTGAATTTGGGCAGGTCATTGAAGAAGTTGGTCAGCTTTTCGCCGTCGAAATCACGTCCGGCAGGGAAAGTGAAGCCTTGAGACTGGAAGCCCATGGTGTTGTCCGGCAGGGCTTTGAGGCGGTAGCGTGATTTTTCGATAACGGGAATATCAAGCCATTGGATGTCGAGTTGTGCGTTTTGGACTTCGACCACTTTGGCTTTGGGCGGGAACAGTTTTGCCGCTTTGTCGTGAAATTCGGCAAGCTGCTCGGGCGTGCACAAGTCGGTTTTACTGGCGACCAATACGTCGCAGATGCCGATTTGGTCTTTATACAATGCCTGCTGCGCGTAATCGGGGTTGATGAACTGGCGCGGATCGACGACGGTAAAGACAGCTCCGATTTCCAAAAGGCTGTCCAGCGGTTTGGCTTTCAATTCGTCGATGACGCTGGCGGCGTGCGCCAGTCCGCTTGCCTCAATCATCAAGCGGTCGGGTTGGGCATCGCGCAGCATTTTTTGTACGGTCGTACCCATTTGCGCGCCTGTAGTACAACACAAACAGCCGCCGGCGATTTCTGCCACGGGAATACCGTTGTCGCTCAAGACGGCGCCGTCAATGCCGATTTCGCCAAATTCGTTGACGATGATGACCCATTTTTCATTCGGGTCTTTTTGCGCCATCAGACTTTTGAGGGCAGTGGTTTTGCCTGTTCCGAGGAAGCCTGAAATCAGGTGGACTTTGGTCTTTTTTACTTCTGACATTTTTTACAAATTCCTGTTAAAACAACATGTTCTTCTTTTAATGAGAAACCGGTTTCGGCCACGCCTGCACGCAACGCCGCCCATTCTTGGCTCAAGGTCTGCTCATCTGCCGTACCGCATTCGGTACAAACCAAAATAAACGCGCTATGGTGCGCTTCGGCTTCTTCGTGGTCGTGGCAATGGTCGTCGCACTCGTGCTGCGCGTGGCTGCACAAAATATAGCCGTTGACCGCAGCCACTTTGTGCAAAACGCCCTGCTCGGCCCAAAAATCAAGGGCGCGGTAGGCCGTCGGCGGCGCAACCACGCCCTCGCTTTGCTGCTGCATCTGCGACAGAACGTTGTAGGCTTTAATCACGCCGCTTTGTTTCAAAACAATATCAAGCACTTGCTCACGCAATGCGGTTACCTGCACGCCATCGCGCTGCGCTTGTTCTAAGATTTTTTGTTTGATTGCGTTCATAACTGAAACAGCCTTTCAGACGGCCTTGTTAATAAAAAATTACATTATAACGTGTTTGTTCAATTTCAGATAACAAAGAGGCCGTCTGAAACCTTCAGACGGCCTGATGCCGATTACTTAAACCAAGATTTTATTTTTCCAAACAAAGACATGCTTTGTTTTTCAAACGTTTCTTCCTTCACCAGAGCAGGCTCATCGCGGTAAACTTTCATGCCTGCAAAGGTCTGGGCAACCGGCATGATTTCGATGGAATTGACGTTCATCCGCGCCGGACGCTGATAGAGCCATAAAGCGGTATCGGCAATATCTTGCGGCTGGATAAACTCGACATTCTCATAAACCTCGGCCGCACGCTGGTCGTCGCCTTTGAAACGGACGTTGGAAAACTCGGTGTCGCCACATAAGCCCGGTTCGATATTGGTAATGCGGATATTTTTATCTGCCAATTCAGCGCGCAGGTTCATACTGAATTGGCGCACAAAAGCCTTGGTCGCGCCATAAACATTACTGCCGGAATAAGCATAACTGCCGGCAATCGAACCCAAATTGATGATGTAGCCTTGTTTGCGCGCTACCATTTGCGGCAAAATCTGGCGGGTCAGAAAAGTCAGGCCGATGATATTGGTTTGAATCATGGTTTCCCAATCGCCAAAATCGGCTTTATCGGCAGAATCCAAACCTAAAGCCAAACCGGCGTTGTTGATCAGGCAATCGATTTCAGATAAATGCTCGGGCAGGCTGTTTAAAGCGTTTTGAATCGACTCCGTACGCGAAACATCCATTTCCAACGGGTAAAACTGCTCGCCCAATTCCTCTGCCAACTGCTGCAATTTGTCTTCACGCCTTGCCGCACCGATGACATGATAGCCTGCCGCAACAAAGGTGCGGCACATGGCCGCGCCGAATCCTGCCGATGCCCCGGTAATCAAAATTGCCATATCGTTTCCTTTCTATACTCGTTTCAGACTTGGGTTTAAGGTATGATAACGCCTTATCAGACGGCCTGAGTGTTTGGCCGGCCGATTCTAAATTTAACGATAATCATATCATCACAATAGGACACACTCCATATGAAAACCCGTTTTCTCCCTGTCGCTTTGGCAGCAGTAGCGCTTACCCTGACCGCCTGCGGCGGCAGCGGCGCGCCTTCCCAGCCTAAAGGCCCGATTTCCGAAGACCGTACGGCCGCGTTCAAATCCATGATGCCCGAGTTTACCCGCATGGGCAAAATGGTCAAAGACGAAGAGCCTTACGACGTAGAAAAATTCAAACAAGCCGCCGCAACCTTCGCCGAAAACAGCAAAAAACCGTTCACCCTATTTGAATCCGACCCTCAAGGCAACGGCCGCGCCCTGCCTGCCATCTGGACAGACAAGGCAACCTTCAAAGCCGAAGAAGAAAAATTTGCCGCCGCAGTTGAGAAACTCAATGCCGCCGCCCAAACCGGCAAGCTTGAAGAAATCAAAGCCGCTTACGGCGAAACCGGTGCAACCTGTAAATCCTGCCACGACACATTCCGCGGTCCGGAATAAGGCTTAAAGCAATAAAGGCCGTCTGAAAATGATATTTCAGACGGCCTTTTCTTCAACTGACTTCAAATCTTTCTATATTGACTTTATATTTTGCATTTCATGTTTTTTTACCGGTTTCATTTGAAACCGACGGCTCAATTCACATATCGCAATCAAATTTTCTTCTTTCGTCTGTTTAAATCCAATTAAATCTTTCCTCTTCCCTGCTAATAAAATTCAAATTCAGACCCGCTTTATCTTTTCAGCCATATTCATTATATGCGTTTGAGTTATCCCCTAAAACAAGAATCTGTTTTATTTTTTAATAAATAAAATTCATTATTAAAATATTTGTAAAGTTTAATAATATGTTATAAAGTAATGAACTTCGTTTCTGAGGTAACTATCATGAATCCGAATTTCAAATTAAACCTACTGACATTATCTTTACTGGCTATAACAAGTATCGCACACGCAGAAGACGAGGTTTCAACTCAAGAGCTTGATGAAATTCAAGTCAAAGGCAAACACATTGCCAAAGAAAAAAAAGTTTTTACCGAAGGCCAAGCCAAAAGTTCGCGTGAACGCATTTATCAATCCAGCGAAAACATCGATACCATCGTTCGGAGCATGCCCGGCGTTTTTACCCAACAAGACAAGGGATCGGGGGTATTGGCGGTCAATATCCGTGGTGATAGCGGTTTGGGACGCGTCAATACGATGGTTGACGGCGTCACCCAAACCTTCTATTCCACTTCTGCCGATGCCGGACGCAGCGGCAGCTCCTCGCAATTCGGTACGGCACTGGATCCCAATTTTATTGCCGGCGTGGATGTAACCAAAGGCAGTTTCACAGGTGCCAACGGCATCAATACCTTATCCGGTACAGCCAATTTCCGTACTTTACGGGTAGACGATGTGGTACACGGAAATAATACCTTCGGCCTCTTGACCAAAGGATTGACCGGCACAAACAGCACCAAAAGCAACTTTATGGCAACCGGAGCAGCACAAAAATGGTTTGACAGTGGCGCGCGCCTTGGTGCCTTATATGGTTATAGCCACCGCAATGTCGAGCAAAACTATAAAGTAGGCGGCGGCGGTCAGCGTATCGGCAATTTTGGCGAAGAATATTTGGACCGTAAAAAACAAGAATATTTTGAGAGCAACTTATTAAAATTCGACCAAGGGCAAAATCGTTGGGTTCGCGACTTTTCTAAGCGCAATGCGGTTGGTAAAAGCTATTGGGACTACCCTTTCTCCAAAAAATATAACGATCCTGAGGTTTTACAAAGAGATTATGTCGATGACTTGGAAAAAGGCTGGAAAGAAAATTTGGCACCGCAATGGGATCTGACTCCAATCGACCCGACCAGCCTGCAACAACGCTCAAACAGCCATTTGGTCAAAGTGGAATACGAAAACGACAACAACAAGCTGGACCTTCAGCTTCGTACCATGAACAACCGTATCGGCAGCCGCAAAGTAGAAAACCGCAACTACCAAGCCAATTACAAATTAAACATTGGCGATTATGTCGATTTAAACGTATTGGCTGCCCATAATTTGGGAAAACAAAAATATCCGAAAAACTCACGTTTTTCAGGATGGGGACTGCTTGATTATTTGGAAACCAAAAACACAGCCAATCTTTTGGATGTCAACAATAGCTTTTCTTTCAAACTTCCCCAAAAAACAGATTTAAAAGCTACTGTCGGTTTCAATTTCTTTAAAAACCAATACAGTAAAAACCGCTTTCCGGAAGAGCTGAGCCTGTTTTACAACGGCCCGGATCAAGATGCCGGCTTGTATAGCTTTTTAGGCCGCTTCAAAGGCGACAAAGGAATATTTCCTCAGAAATCAACCATATTGCAACCTTCAGGCCAGCAAAAATTCAATACGTTCTATTTTGATACTTCCTTGAAAAAAGGCATTTATCAATTGAATTACAGCGCCAATATGGTCAACTACCGCTACAAGGGCGAATATACCGACTACTTCAATACCCAAGAAGACTTTAAAAAAGCATTTGGAGAAGATTCTGAAATTTATAAACAGCATTGCACGCCAAGCTGCGACCTTTACGAACCGGTTTATACCAAATCCGGTAAAAAGCATGCGGTAAACCATTCGGTGGCATTAAACATCAATGTCAACGATTACTTTATGCCGTTTATCAGCTATTCGCGTACGCATAGAATGCCGAATATTCAAGAAATGTATTTTTCACAAATCGGCGACTCAGGCGTCAATACCGCCCTTAAGCCGGAACAGGCCAATACTTACCAAATAGGCTTCAATACCTTCAAAAAAGGGATTTTCAAGCCGGACGATGTATTGGGTTTCAAACTGGTCGCCTATCGCAGCAGGATAAACAACTATATCCACAATGTTTATGGCAAATGGTGGGATTTGGATAAAGCACCCAGCTGGGTAACCAGTACCGGCCTGAAATACTCCATCCAGCATCGAAACTATGCCAAACCTGTCCATAAAAATGGTTTGGAAGTGGAAATGAACTATGATTTCGGCCGCTTTTTTACAACCCTGTCTTACGCATATCAAAAAACCAACCAGCCGACCAATTATAGCGATGCCAGCGAATCGCCCCGTAATTCTTCTAAAGAAGACCAAATCAAACAAGGCTACGGCTTAAGCAAAATTTCCCGCCTGCCCCGAGATTATGGCCGGTTTGAATTAGGGTCCCGATGGTTAGGCAATAAATTGACCATCGGCGGCATTATGCGCTATTACGGCAAAAGCACACGGGCAACGACTGAGGAGGAATTTGTTGACGGTACAACCGGTGATAATACCTACTCTTCATGGAAAACGGGCGGAAGGATAATCAAAAAAACAGAAAGCATCAACAGACAGCCGCTGATTTTTGATTTCTATGCCAATTATGAACCGAAGAAAAACCTTATCCTTCGTTTTGACATTCAAAATGCGTTCAATAAACGCTATGTCGATCCTTTGGATGCCGCAAACGATGCAGCAACCCAGCGCTATTTCAGCGTATTTGAAAGAAAAGGCGGTTTAGATGATGAGGAAGTCGAATGCGATGCCAACGGTTTATGCAATGGCAAATATGGCGGTACGACACGCTCCGTCTTGAACAACTACGCACGAGGCAGGACTTTGCTGTTTACCATCAGTTATAAGTTCTAAACCTATCCATCAGCATTCTTAATATTGCACTGATTAAAAAGCCGGTAAACACAATGTTTGCCGGCTTTTTTCAATATATTCTCAAAATTTTCTTCATCTATACACAACAAAAAACCTGCCCTTGCGGACAGGTTTTTAATAATGACGGATTACAGGCCGCTCAGACGGGCAGTATCGTGTGCAATCATCAATTCTTCGTTGGTAGGAATCACAACGGCAACAGCTTTGCTGTCGGCAGTGGTAATTACACCGGCGTTACCAAAGCGGGCTTTCAGGTTGGCTTCTTGGTCGATGTGCAGACCGAGGAAGCCCAAGTAGCCCAATACGCGTTCGCGGATGATGTCGGAGTTTTCGCCGATGCCGCCGGTAAATACCAAGGCGTCCAAACCGCCGGCTGCTACTGCCATGCTGCCGATGTATTTAGCCAAGCGGTAGATGAAGATTTCTAGAGCCAGTTTGGCACCTGCGTGGCCGTTGGCAGCTTCTTCTTCGATGGTACGGCAGTCGTTAGACAAACCGGAGATACCGAGCAGGCCTGATTTTTTGTTCAGCATTTCGGTAATTTGGGAAATGGTCATGTTTGCGTTTTCGGCCAAGAAACTGAAAACTGAAGGGTCGATATCGCCGCTGCGGGTACCCATTACCAAGCCTTCCAGCGGAGTCAGGCCCATGCTGGTATCTTTACATTCGCCGTTGGCGACGGCAGTAATAGATGCGCCGTTACCCAAGTGGGCAATCACCATGCGCAGGTCTTTTTTGTCTTTGCCGAGGAAGCGTGCAGTTTCGTCAGAAACGAAGCGGTAGCTGGTACCGTGCGCACCGTAGCGGCGCAAGCCGTATTTTTCATACAATTCATGTGGAACAGCATATTTGTAAGCGTGTTCAGGCATGGTTTGATGGAATGCAGTGTCGAATACGACAACGTTCGGCAGGCCTTTGAAGATGCTTTGTGCAGCGCGCAGGCCCAAAAGGTGGGCCGGGTTGTGTAAAGGAGCAAGTGGAATACATTTTTCGATACCAGCGATAACATCGTCGGTAACCAAAATGGATTCGCTGTACAATTCGCCGCCGCTTACCACGCGGTGGCCGATCGCGCCGATGCGGCTGTCGAGGCCGTGGGCTTTGAGTTCTTCCATCAGGGCTTCAACTGCACCGGTGTGGTCGGGCTTGGCAGACAGGTCGACTTTGTGTTTTTCGCCGTTGAATTTGAAGGTGATGTAGGCATCGGGCAGATTGAGTTTTTCTGCCAGGCAGCTCAGCAATACTTCGCCGCTGTCGTTATCCAATACGGCACCTTTGAGAGAAGAGCTACCGCAGTTCAAAACCAAGATTAATTTTTGTGTCATTTTATGCTCCTTGAGGCTTCAGACGGCATTTTTGTCGGGACCTTACTACTGCTCCGGCTATGTTGCACCCCTTGTGGGACGTAGTGGGTAGCGGTCTGAACAGATTAACAAAGTAAACGCCGTATTCTAACAAAAAATGTAATCGGCTGCTTGACTTAATATTTGATGTAAAATGGACGGAATTTTATTTTAGGCCGTCTGAAAAAATGACGGCGGTTTTGAAGATTTCCCGATATGCATTATTTCAGTATCCACACTCAAGACGGCGAACACGCCGGATTTTTTATTATGTTGGCAGACGATGAATCACAAAATCCGCCGCAAAGCGGACGCTTCGCAATCAAGTTGCAAAGCGAAGATGCAGCCGCAGCGGCGGTATTGTATCCTTTTGAGCAAACCGATATCCCACAATACTGGCGCGTGGTTAAAGACCATATCGAATTGTTTTTTGACGATAAAAATATCGGTACGTTGCGCAACGAATACCTGACCATCAGCGGTAAAACCTTTATCCTGACCGATTTGACCGGAGCGATGTAATGGAAAGTATGTTTATCCTTGTCCCCATCAGCATTATTTTGGCCTTTATCATCGGCTGGTTTTTCTGGTGGTCGGGTAAAAACGGACAGTTTGACGACCTTGAAGGCCCTGCGCACCGCATTTTGATGGACGACGACTCCACTGAAAAACTGATCGAAAAAGACGAAGATAAAGAATCCAAACAATGAGCCTTAAAAAAGATAATCTGAGTTTCCACACGACCCGCCGTTTTGCGCCGCTCTTTGGGACGCAGTTTTTAGGTGCGTTTAACGATAATATGTTCAAAACCGCATTATTCGTGATGATCAGTTTTTACGGTTTGGGCAAAAACGACTTGCTGCCACCCAGCCAAATGCTGAACTTGGGCGCAATGCTGTTTATCCTGCCCTACTTCCTGTTTTCCGCGCTCTCTGGGCAGCTGAGCAACAAATTCGATAAAGCTGTTTTGGCGCGTTGGATCAAGCTGTTGGAAATCATCATCATGGCAGTGGCGGCGTATGGCTTCTATATCCAATCCGCACCTTTGCTTTTAATCTGCCTGTTTTGCATGGGCACACAATCGACCTTGTTCGGCCCGCTGAAATACGCGATTTTGCCCGATTACCTCAACGACAAAGAGCTGATTATGGGCAACAGCCTGATTGAATCGGGTACGTTTATCGCCATTTTGCTTGGCCAACTTTTGGGCACGGCAGTCGCAGGCGTTCCGCCGTATATTGTTGGCGGTTTGGTGTTATTGGTAGCCGTCGGCGGTACAATAACCAGTCTGTTTATGCCGTCTGTACCCGCTAAAATGCCGGATACAAAAATCGAATGGAACATCATCAAAGGTACGAATTCACTGATTCGTGAAGCGGCGGCCGATCGTCCCGTATTCACGTCCATCATCGGTATTTCATGGTTTTGGTTTATCGGCTCGGTTTATACCACCCAACTGCCGACGTTCACGCAAATCCATTTGGGCGGCAACGATAATGTGTTCAACCTGATGTTGGCGCTGTTCTCCATCGGCATTGCCATCGGCTCGGTGTTATGCGCCAAACTCAGCCATGAGCGCCTGATTTTGGGCTTGGTTACCATCGGCACTCTGGGTCTGACCGTCTGTGGATTATTGCTGGTGTGGCTGACCCACGGCCAACGCTTTACCGAATTAAACGGCATTATTTGGTTTTTATCGCAAGCCCAAGCGTATCCGATTATGCTGGTGATGTCGGCCATCGGCTTTTTCGGCGGCTTCTTCTCCGTACCGCTCTACACTTGGCTGCAAACCGCCAGCAGCGAAACCTTCCGAGCCCACGCCGTCGCCGCCAACAACATCATCAACGGCGTGTTTATGGTATCGGCCGCTATTTTGAGCGCGGTTTTGCTGATGTTGTTCGACAGTATTACGCTGCTGTATTTGATTGTTGCCGTGGGTAATCTTCCGTTGATTGTTTACCTCATCAAACGGGAACCAAAATTTATCGGGGATTTGACCGCTTTGTTGAAAATCAGCAAATAAGGCCGTCTGAAATGTATCCCCACCATGCACATTTTCACTGTTCAATCGCGTGGACAGCTTGTGCATAAATCAGATTACTGTCTGATTTAAAATTAAAAAACACATCTGCCTAAATTTTAAGCACAATTTCACCTCAAAACAAAATGCACATTTTCCCCAAACAAGCGTGTGCAAAGGCTGTGAATAAGTCAGCTTAATAGTTGATATTTCAAAGTAAAAATATATTTAATTAATTTTTAGGCAGTTTATTAAAGGCCGTCTGAAACCTTTTTCAGACGGCCTGAGAGTATAATAACCACCTACCTTATAGTTCCCAAACGATATGATTTATCCATGGCATGAAACCCAATGGCAACAGCTCGCCGCCCATTGGCAAAACCGTCCTAACGCCTGGCTGTTTACCGGCAAAGAAAACACCGGCAAAACCGAGTTTGCCCGCTTTGTCGCGCAGGCATTGCTGTGCGAATCGCCCAAGTCCGGTCATGAACCCTGCGGCGAGTGTGCTTCGTGCCATTTGTTCAGCCAAAACACCCATCCCGACTTTTACGAACTCACGCCGGAAATTCCCGAAGGCGAGGCAACAGGACGCAAACTTCTGCAAATCAAAATCGATGCCGTGCGCGATATTGTTGAAAACATTTACCTGACCGCTGTCCGCGGCGGCCTGCGCGTAGTATTGGTGCATCCGGCTGAAAGCATGAATACACAGGCGGCAAACGGTTTGTTGAAAGCTCTGGAAGAGCCGCCGCAACACGTCGTTTTCCTGCTCGTTACCCATGCGCGCGACAAACTCCTGCCCACCATCAAAAGCCGTTGCCGCCAGATGGTGCTGCCCTCGCCTACCCATGAGCAGGCTGCGACATATCTGCGCCAACAGGGCGTGGAAAATGCAGAAGCCTTGTTGGCATTTCACAGCGGCGCGCCTTTATTCACGCCGACTCCCGAATTGGACGCATTACGCGAAGAGTTGCTGACACTGCTGACTGCCCCGCGCCTGTTGGCCATACTCGACTACGCCGCCGCGTTCGACAAACAAAAGCAACCGCTGGCCGTTTTCATCGACTGGCTGCAAAAGTGGCTGATGGATGTCGGCTTGGCACAACAAAACATGGCGCCGCTTTATTATCCGCACCATGCCCAAGCCCTGCTTCAGACGGCCTCTAAAACCGATTCACGCAAGCTGTTTGCCCTATTGGGCCGTCTGAACGCGCTCAACCCTTACGGATACCATACCTTGAGTGTTAAAATGCAGCTTGAGTATCTGCTTATCGAATATTTAGATTTTTGGCAAAACAAACCCTAACAGGTAATAAATGATGAATAAAAAAGACATTCCGGCGAAGATGTTGGCCTTGCAACTCAAAGACCCCAATCTGTTGTACAACTGCTATATGCCGTTTTTAGAACACGGCGGACTGTTCGTACCGACCGATGACGTATTCTCCCTAGGCGAAGACATCCTCTTGGCCGTAGAAATCGCCGACTATCCCAAACGCTTCCTGCCAACCAAAGTCGTTTGGATCAATCCGGCGCGCACTTCAGCCCACCGCCCCAAAGGCGTAGGCCTTGCATTCTCCGAACACGAAAGCTGCCTGCAGGCCAAAAACCTGATCGAAGCCGAGCTTGGCCCGCGCCTGCGCAGCGACCGCACTACTTTTACCCTGTAATACCATGTATTTAATCGATTCACATTGCCATCTCAATTTTGACGGCTTAAAAGACCGCCTGCCCGAAGTCTTTGCCAATATGGAAGCGCAAAGCGTCAAGCAGGCGCTTGCCATCAGCGTCAGTAAACAAAGTTTTGCCGAAGTCTTCGACATTGCTCAGGCAAACGACCACATCTACTGCACCATTGGCATACATCCCGACAGCCAAGAAGCGGAAGAATTTACCATTGCCGAAATGGTAGAAGCGGCCAAACATCCCAAAATCGTCGGTATCGGCGAAACCGGCTTAGACTATTACTGGTGCAAAGGCGATTTGTCATGGCAACATCAACGCTTTGCCGATCATATCCAAGCCGCCAACGAAAGCGGCCTGCCCGTTATCGTCCACACGCGCGATGCAGCCGAAGACACGTTGCGGATTTTGAAAGAATGCCACACCAACTCCGGCGTGATTCACTGCTTCTCTGAAGACGTCGCCTTTGCCAAAGCCGCTTTGGATTTAGGCATGTATATCTCCTTCTCCGGCATTGTGACGTTTAAAAACGCGCCGCTGATACAAGAAGCCGCCAAATACGTCCCAGCCGATAGAATCTTGGTAGAAACCGATGCGCCTTTCCTCGCGCCGGTTCCCAAACGTGGCAAACAAAACGAGCCTTCCTACGTCCGCTATACAGCCGAGTTCTTAGCCAATCTGCGCGGCGAGAGCTTGGAAACATTGGCACAAAACACCAGCGACAATTTCTATCGCCTGTTTAACAAAGTACCCGATGGCCGTCTGAACAACGGTGAAGCCTAGAGCTTCTACCATCGGCTCTGCCTACCCGGCATCCAGGCTCTACGTCAAACTCAGCGGCAAACTCGAAATGGCTTGAGACAGAAACGAAATCAGCTTGTACCATCTACCGAACGGCCAGACTTTTGAAGAATGGGAATTTTCCCATCAACACAATAAGTAAGTTTAAATTCAAAATATTGCTTTCCTAAGCCCAGTAAAGCGCAAGGCCGTCTGAAAGTATTTTCAGACGGCCTCTTGCTTATTTTACCGATAGGATGTAAAACCTACCCTTCGAAATAAACGGTTCATCGAAACCGTACATCAATCGACACAATATGGACACAAACTCCGAAATGCACACCCACCCTAATTTTTACGCTATGCTGACTGCAGCCTGCCAAAAAAACGGTAAAGGCACAGTCATTTTCAACGACAAAGAAAAAATCAGCTATTCCTCCCTCAAACGCGAAGTAGAAACCGTCGCCGCCTATCTGCAACACCAAGGCGTACAATTTGGCGACAGGGTCGCCCTTGTCGTTTCCAACTCTCCCGAATTTATTGCCGCCTATTTCGCCATTACTTCCATCGGCGCGGTAGCCGTCCCACTCAACGTCTTTTTGAAAAGCGAAGAATTTTCCTACATCCTTAATGACTGCGGCGCACGCTTTATGTTCGCCTCCGCGCCGTTGGCCAAAGAACTCAAAAACATCAAAGCCAAAACCAAAGTCAATAAAATCATCTGGATTGGCGAAACCAACGCCGCAAGTGGCGATGACAGCTATTTCGATGCCGCGCGTACATTCCCCGGCAAGCCGAATCTGAGCCGTCAGCCGTCAGCCAACGATTTGGCGCACATTATCTACACCTCCGGCACAACCGGCCATCCCAAAGGCGCATTAATCAGTTATAGCAATCTATTTTCCAACCTTTCGGGCATCGAACAAATTTTCCAAATTTCGCAAAAAGACCGCTTCGTCGTCTTCTTGCCCATGTTCCACAGCTTTACGCTGACTGCCATGGTTTTACTGCCGATATATCAAGCCTGCTCGATTATTTTGGTCAAATCCGTCTTCCCGTTCTCCAACGTGTTGAAACAGGTTTTGCTCAAACGCGCTACCATTTTCCTCGGCGTACCGGCTATTTACACTGCCATGAGCAAAGCCAAAATCCCTTGGTATTTTAGATGGTTTAACCGCGTCCGTCTGTTTATCAGCGGCGGCGCACCTCTGGCCGGACAAACCATCGACGACTTTAAAGCCAAATTTCCGCGCGCCAAATTGCTGGAAGGCTACGGCTTGAGCGAATGCTCGCCCGTTGTGGCCGTCAATACGCCTGAGCGCCAAAAAACCGCCAGCGTCGGCGTCGCCCTGCCCGGCTTGACCGTGAAAGCCGTCGATGACGAATTAATCGAAGTGCCGCGCGGCGAAGTGGGCGAACTCATCATCAAAGGCGGCTCGGTGATGCAGGGCTACCTCAATATGCCTGACGCCACAGATGAAACCATTGTCAACGGTTGGCTGAAAACCGGCGACTTCGTCACCATAGACGAAGACGGCTTTATCTTCATCGTCGACCGTAAAAAAGACCTAATTATCTCCAAAGGCCAAAACGTCTATCCGCGCGAAATCGAAGAAGCCATCTACAAACTCGATGCCGTGGAAGCCGCCGCCGTAATCGGCGTGAAAGACCAATACGCCGATGAAGAAATCATTGCCTTTATCCAACTAAAAGAAGGCATGAAGCTGGAAGAAGCCGAAGTCCGCAGCCACCTGCGCGGCCTGTTGGCAAACTTTAAAATCCCCAAACAAGTCATCTTCCAAGACGAGCTGCCGCGCAATGCCACCGGCAAAGTGTTAAAACGCAAACTCAAAGAACAGTTTCAAGACTAAACCGCTATTTCAGACGGCCCCTTGATTCATGCAGGCCGTCTGAAAACCTGTCATCAACAAACTTTTCAGACGGCCACGACCATGACGACACCTATACTCGAAATCGAAAACCTAAGCGGCTCCTTTCCGAGCAAGCAAGTCCTGTACGATATCAACCTGACCTTGCAACCCGGCCGCAAACTGGCATTGGTCGGCGAGAGTGGCAGCGGCAAAACCGTATTGTCGCAAGGCATTATGCGCCTGAATCCGATGGTTACCTTTGAAGGCAGTCTGAAATATTGCGGAACCGATCTGCTGACCCAGCCCGAACGCGCCCTGCAAAAATTACGCGGCCGCGAAATCGGCATGGTGTTTCAAGAACCCATGACCGCCCTCAACCCTGTGATGCGTGTCGGCGAACAAATCGCCGAAGTCCTGTCCCTGCATTTGGGTTTGGATAAAAAACAGGCATGGGCGCGCGCTATCGAACTCCTAGACGAAACCGGCATCCACCAGCCTGAGCAAAAAGCCCAAGCCTACCCTTTCCAACTTTCTGGCGGCCAACGCCAACGCGCCATGATTGCCATGGCCGTATCAGCCCAGCCCAAGCTTCTGATTGCCGACGAACCAACCACCGCTTTGGACGTTGCCGTCCAAGCCCAAATCCTCGACCTGCTCTCACGCCTGCAGGAAGAACACGGCATGACCATGCTCTACATTACGCACGACTTGAACCTTGTGCGCCGTTTTGCCGACGATGTCGCCGTTATGCGTAACGGCCGTATCCTCGAAACCGGCAAAGCAGCCGAAGTCTTCGCCAATCCGCAGCACGAATACACCAAAATGCTGCTCAATGCCGGCACAACGCGACGCGTAGCTCCTTTGCCTGAAAACCCTGCCACCGTACTTAAGGCTGAACAAATCGCCTTCTCCGTCAAAGAATCAGACGGCTGGTTCAAGAAACGCGACAAAACCATTCTCAACCCCATTTCTTTCGATCTCAAATCCAGCGAAACCTTAGGCATCATCGGCGAAAGTGGTTGCGGCAAAACCACGCTGGCGAAAGCCGTTATGCACCTTATCGATTCCGAAGGCAGCCTGAACATCAACGGCGAGCCATGGCGACATGAATTACGACGCGAAATCCAAATGGTGTTCCAAGACCCATTCGGTGCATTCAATCCACGCATGAACGTCTTTGATACCGTTTCCGAAGCCTTGCGCGTTCACGAGCCTAGTATGCCGCGCGAAGAAATGCGTCGCCGCGTCGAAGAAGTCCTTAAACAAGTCGGCCTGCCCGAAGATGCACTCGAACGCTATCCGCACGCATTCTCCGGTGGCCAGCGCCAACGCCTCGCCATCGCCCGCGCCATCATTGTCCGCCCAAAAATCCTCGTATTGGACGAACCAACCAGCGCGCTTGATGTCCAATGGCAACAACAAATCCTTGAATTGCTCAGCAGCCTGCAAAAAGAATATGGCCTCGCCTTCATCATCATCAGCCACGACCTCGCCGTAATCCGCGCTATCTCCCACCGCGTAATGGTGTTGAAAGACGGCAAAGTCGTTGAAGAAGGCGAATGCGAAAACGTGTTTGCCAATCCAAGCAGCGACTATACGTGCCATTTGATTGCCCACTCCGGCCACATGGTTCAAGAGGCCGTCTGAATCTTTAAGGATTACGATAGACGCATTTCAAAAAAACTATTGCCGGGTGGCGGCACTTGAAATTTTCCCTGTCTGCCACTATTCTGAACAACATCTTTATTAATCCCGATTTGAAAGGAAATAACATGAGCAGCGAATTGATTATCCACGCCAGCGATGCGAGCTTTGAACAAGACGTTTTGAAATCCGACGTACCTGTATTGCTGGACTTCTGGGCACCATGGTGCGGCCCTTGCAAAATGATTGCCCCAATCTTGGACGACATCGCCTCCGAATTCCAAGGCCGTCTGAAAGTCGTTAAAATCAACATCGACGAAAATGAAGTCACTCCTGCCAAATTCGGCGTTCGCGGCATCCCTACCCTGATGGTGTTCAAAAACGGCAAAAACGTTGCAACTAAAGTCGGCGCATTGGCTAAAGGTCAACTGACTGCATTCGTTGAAGCTTCTATCGCTTAAGGCTTTAAGCATATAAAAAGGCCGTCTGAAATTATTTTCAGACGGCCTTTTTTTGTATTTATTAAGCAGCCAATGGTTTCAAAGTCAGGCTGGTATTGTCAGTCTTCACTTTAAACAGCAAATCAATATTCGGATGCTTACCCGGATTGGCTTCGGCATCGGCAACATGTTCGGCAAACCATGCCAGGCCGCGTTCTGCTGCCGCTGCGTCCAGCTTGCCGTCAAACTCTTGCGCCAAAGCATGGTAAAGCTTGAGCGAGCCTTGTTTGCCGGGCGCATTGGGAATGTGATGAACCACTTTGCCCTCTTTATCGAGAATATCCAAGCCGCTCAAATGGTCGATGGCAGGCATGGTGGCCAGATTGTCTTGGAAGCTCATGATTGTCCTTTCTGATGTGGGTTTTAAAGCAAACCATATAACAAGGCCGTCTGAAAGTTGATGTTTGACACTTTTCAGACGGCCTTAAACATTTCAATTATCGTGTACCGAAAATCTTATCACCGGCATCGCCCAAGCCTGGGATGATGTAGCCGTATTCGTTCAAGTGGCTGTCGAGCGCGGCAGTGTAGATGGTTACATCAGGATGCGCGTCATTGACGGCTTTCACGCCTTCCGGAGCGGCAACCAATACCAATGCTTTGATATTGCTGCAACCTTTGGCTTTCAGCAAGTCGATGGTCGCAACCATAGAGCCGCCGGTCGCCAACATCGGGTCGATAATCAGGGCGGGACGCTCGGCCATGCTGTCAACGAATTTTTCAAAGTAAGAAACCGGTTTCAGCGTTTCTTCATCGCGCTGCAAGCCGACAACGCTGATTTTAGCGGTAGGAATCAGGTCGAGTACGCCGTCGAGCATACCCAAGCCTGCACGCAAAATAGGGACAACGGTCAAGGTTTTGCCTTTGATACGGTCGCCTTCGATAGAGCCACACCAACCGTCGATGATGTATTTTTCGGTTTCAAAGTCGCGGCTGGCTTCGTATGCCATCAGGCGTGCCAGCTCGGTAGTGAGCGTGCGGAATTTGTAGGTGCTGCATTCTGCCTCGCGCATCAAAGTCAGTTTGTGGCGGACGAGGGGATGATTGATGACGGTAACATTCATTTTCTGTATTTCCGAGTTTCGTTGACGGAGTGAATTATACTTTTTTTCACGAATGGCGGAAAGGGTATGTTTCGTGCGAAAGGCCGTCTGAATCAGGGTTTCAGACGGCCTTTGTCAACAATTTTACATTACGGAATATTGTAGATGATTAAGCTTTCAGCAATTCTTGTAGTTCGCCGGCTTCGTACATTTCCATCAAAATGTCAGAACCTCCGACAAATTCGCCGTTGACGTACAGTTGAGGAATGGTCGGCCAATCGCTGTATTCTTTAATGCCTTGGCGTACGGCATCGTTTTCCAATACGTTGACAGTCACATAGTCAGTGCAACCTGCCGCATTCAGGATTTGTACGGCACGGGAAGAGAAGCCACATTGCGGGAATTGCTTCGTGCCTTTCATGAACAATACGACGCGGTGTGTGGTAACGACTTCTTTGATTTGATCGTGGATAGAGGACATGGTGTGTTCCTTTTTACTAAATCGGTTGTTCGGGGAAAATCAAATTTCCCGCCATTATACGCAAATTGATGGAGTTGAGGGGGTGTTTCTCAACGTCGGATCTGACCGTTGCCGTTGATGTAGAACTTGGTCGAAGTCAGCGCTTCCAAACCCATCGGACCGCGGGCGTGCATTTTCTGGGTGGAAATACCGATTTCCGCGCCCAATCCGAAAACAAAGCCGTCGGTAAACCGAGTGGACGCATTGACATAAACCGCCGCCGCATCAATGCTTTCTTGGAAATACTCGGCATGGGCAATGCTTTGGGTCACAATCGCTTCCGAGTGATGCGTCGTATGGCCGTTAATCCAATCGACGGCTTCTTCCACTGTTTTCACTATTTTGACCGACATAATATAGTCAAGAAACTCGGTGCTGTAATCTTCCTCGGTTGCCAAAACAGCATTTTTAAACATACGCAATGCTTCCTGATCGGCTCTAAATTCTACCGGATGCACTTTGGTAACGGCTTCTTCCAGTTTGGGCAAAAACGCTTCTGCTATCTTTTCATGAACAACCAAAGACTCCGCGGCATTGCATACGCTCGGACGTTGCGTTTTGGCGTTCACGACAATATCGACCGCCATCTCCAAGTCGGCACTGTCATCCACATAAATATGGCAATTACCGACTCCGGTTTCAATGACGGGAACTTTCGATTTTTCTTTCACCGTCTGAATCAAGCGCGCGCCGCCGCGCGGAATCAGTACATCAATATAATCGACTGCCTGCATCAATTCTTCGGCGGCGGCATGACTGGTATCTTCGACCAGCTGCACCACATCAGCATCCATTCCCGCTTGTACCAAAGTCTGCCTGATGACGGCAATCAATGCGGTGTTGGAATGGATGGCATCGCGACCGCCGCGCAAAATAATGGCATTGCCGGTTTTAAAGGCCAGAGAAAACGCATCGACCGAAACATTCGGGCGGCTTTCAAAAATCATAGCAACCACGCCCAAAGGCACGCGTTTTTGAACAATCTTCAAACCGTCCAAATTGGTATAGCCGCGAACAACCTGCCCAATCGGGTCCTGCAAATCGGCAACCTGCTCAACGCCTTCCGCAATGCCTTTGATGCATTCGTGATTCAAGCGCAGCCTGTCGAGCATAATGTCCGAAATGCCGTTTTCTTTTGCAGCGGCCAAATCGCGGGCATTTTCCGCCAAAATCATCTCAGCCTGTTCAACCAACGCCGCCGCAACCTGACGCAGCAGATTGTTTTTTTCTACGCTTCCCAGGCTGATTAACGTTTTACTGGCTTTTTGAGCATTCTTGCCCAACTGTTCGATATAGCTCATAAAACCTCCCTATTTCTCTTGTGCAAACCACGTTCCGATAGGCGCGCCATCTAAAACCTGAAGGATATCGCGCGGATTGGCGCTATTCATCAACACCATCTGGCCATGATGTTCAAACATCATCTGCGCGCTCTTAATCTTACTGAGCATACCGCCCGTACCAAACTTACTGCCCGAGCCGCCGGCAGAAGCAATAATTTCTTCGGTAATATCGGCCACATGGCTGCGCAGCTTGGCATCGGCGTGAACCGCCGGATTTTTATCAAACAAACCGTCGATATCGGACAACATAATCAGCAAATCGGCTTTAACGATTTTCGCCACAACTGCCGACAAACGGTCGTTATCGCCAAATTTGGTCGCATGGTCCATCTCGTCCACGCTGACCGCATCATTCTCATTGACAATGGGGATAACGCCGATAGAAAGCAGGGATTCAAAAGCATTGGTAACGTTTGCCAAACTTTCCGGATATTCGACCACATCGCGCGTCAGCAGGATTTGCGATACCGTCATTCGATAATGGGAAAAAATCTGCGAATAAAGACTCATCATGGCCACTTGGCCGACGCTTGAAACAGCCTGCTGCTGCGCCATTTCCACCGGACGTTTTTCCATGTTGAGGACATTCAGCCCAAAACCCATTGCACCGGAAGACACCAGCACAATTTCTTTGCCCTTACCGACCAAGCTGGAAATGACAAAGGCCAGTTGGTCGATTTTTGCCAAATTGATTTTGCCGTTTGGCAACACCAAAGAACTGGTTCCAATCTTAATGACAATGCGTTTTACTGCTTCAAAATCTCGTTTCATTATTCTCCTCTGCTTTCTATTTTTATGATTGCATCAGGCATTATTTCAGCCAAACGTATCTACATCATAACTGCGAAGCAATAGAAAATACAGACAAAATTAAAAAACGCTTCCTTTAAAAGCCATATTTTCAGCTTTTATCCGAATCCGTTAACAACAAAACAAAAGGCCGTCTGAAGCCCAATTTCAGGTTTCAGACGGCCTTTTACCGATTATTGAGAACATGGCCTGCAAAGATAAATACAGACCGTTCTCTATAAATGTTTATTGGTGTTCAGAAATAATTTTCAGCATTTGCGCCAATACTTTAGGATTGGCTGCAACGATGTCGCCGCTTTCCAGCCAGCCTTCATCACCGGACATATCGGTAACGATGCCGCCTGCTTCTTGGACAATCAATGCACCGGCGGCAATATCCCAAGGCTTGAGGTTGAACTCGAAGAAACCGTCCAAACGGCCGGCCGCAACGGCACACAAATCCAAAGAAGCCGCGCCTTCACGACGGCCGCCGGCGGTTTTTGCCAAGAAATCTTTCAAAATCGCCAGATACTTGTCCATCATGCTTTGATCGACAACAGGGAAGCCGGTACCGATCAGGCAGCGGTTCAATTCGATGCGGTTGGAAACGCGGATGCGGCGGTCATTGAGCAACGCGCCTTTGCCGCGGGAAGCCATGTATACGTCGTTGCGCTCAGGTGCGTATACCAAAGCTTCTTGCAACACGCCTTTGTGCAGGAGTGCCATAGAGATGGCGTATTGAGGATGGCCGTGGAGGAAATTGGTTGTGCCGTCGAGCGGGTCGATAATCCATTCGTACTCGGCGGTGACTTTACCGTGGGAGCCGCCTTCTTCGCAAGTGATTTTGTGATGCGGATAGGCTTCTTTAAGCGCTTCCACCAAAATCATTTCGGAGCTGCGGTCAACATCGGAAACGAAGTCGTTGAATGCTTTGCTGTCTACTTTGACGGCATCCAGATTGCCGGCGGCGCGAATCATCATTTGCCCTGCTTTACGGGCGGCTTTGAAAGCGGTATTTAAAAACGGATTCATGGTTTTCTTCCTAATTCAGGTAAAATACGCCCTAATGCGCCGAACAAGGCACACAAGAGGCTGTTAATCGTTTCCGATGCTGTTAAAGAACATTTCAGACGGCATGGAAAAAGGCCGTCTGAAAACAAAAAGATGGCGCATTATACCTGATTCCCGTACAAACAGAAAACAAAACATGACTTCCGAAAAACCCGCTCTGCCCGCTTATCTGGACAACATCCGCATCATTCTCACGCGCACCAGCCATCCCGCCAATATCGGCTCCGCCGCGCGCGCCATGAAAACAATGGGCCTGCACAAACTAACCATCGTCGCCCCCAATCTGATGGCAACGCCGATGACGGAAAATCCGCCCGTGTTAGATCCGGAGCATCCGCAATCGTTTAAATTACCGGAAGAAAGCTTTATCCTCGCATCCGGCGCGGCAGACGTTTTGGAAAATGCCACCATTGCCGCTTCTTTGGACGAAGCCCTTGCCGACACCACCATCGCCTGCGCCCTGACCAGCCGCCGCCGCGAAATCACCGCGCCGCTGCAAACCCCACGCGACTTGGTGCCCGAATTACTGCAGGCCGCCAACCGCGGCGAGAAAGTGGCGCTGGTTTTCGGCAACGAAACTTTCGGCTTGAGTATCGAAGAAGTCCAAGCCTGCAACCGACTGATGACCATCAATGGCAATCCCGACTATTTCTCGCTCAACCTTGCCCAAGCCGTGCAGGTCGTGTGTTATGAAATCTTCAGCCAAACCGATTCGCCCATGACCCACTTGCAACAAGAAGACCACGCCGCGACCCACGAGCAAATCAAAGGCATGGTCGCCCACATGGAAAGCGTGATGAACGACATCGGCTTTTTCAACCGCCGCAACGGCGAGCGCCTGATGCGCCGTATGCAGAGCCTGTTCGGACGCGCCAACACGCAAACCGAAGACATCGATATCCTGCGCGGTTTTTTCAATACTGTCAGTCACCGTATCCATAAAAAAGACTGATTAAGGCCGTCTGAAAACATTTCCAGCTTTTCAGACGGCATGACTGATATTCGGATAAGCATGAATTACGCCCTAGACGCATTATGGTGGAAACTCACCAGCCAACCCGTCCGCGACCTCGCCTCGCTACTGACTGCGCCGCCTTTGTGGCAAAGCGGTTGCGAATTAAGCGTGCGCGAACTATTGGGGGAACACGGTTTCCGCTACCTTTTGGCATTGGACGCCGATCCCACGCCGCTGAAGGAACACCTCGCCCAACGCGCCCCGTTCGGCCACCGTCTCGGCATTTATGCCGAAGAGCTGTTGGCTTTCTGGTTTGCCAACGCGCCGCACGCCAAACTGCACGCATACAACCTGCCCGTTTTTTCAGATGGCCAAACTTTAGGTGCCGCGGATTTTGTCGCTTCCCTCAACCAACAGCCCTACCATATCGAGCTGGCGTGTAAATACTACGGCGGAGACCAAGTGCAGAACCTGCGCGGCCTCAATCCTAAAGATACGCTGACGGACAAAGCCGCCAAATTGGTACAGCAATCTCAGCTACTACATACGCCGCAAGGCAAAGCGACCTTAGCGACACAAAGTCTGCCGGAAAATCCGCTTCCTGCATCCATCGTGCGCGGCATCGGATTTTTCCCACAAGGTTTCCATGCTTTTGAGCCGCCGCTTAATCCATACGGTTGGCGCGGCATCTATATTCAAGATTGGGCGGAATATGGGTTTGAACGCCAAGAAGCACGCTACCATTTGCTCGACCGTATGGCCTACCTCGCGCCTGCTCGTGTCGCCGAAACCGAAACATTGAACGAAACCGAAATCCGCTGTATCGACCAAGGCTTGATTGCCGTTTTGGAATTACGGCCGGACGGCTTTTGGCACGAAATCGAACGCATCATGAAGGCCGTCTGAAACCATTTACCCACTTAAGAGAACCCATTACATTATGAACGCCGCACAACTCGACCATACCGCCAAAGTTTTGGCTGAAATGCTGACTTTCAAACAGCCTTCCGATGCCGTCCTCTCCGCCTATTTCCGCGAACACAAAAAGCTCGGCCGCCAAGACCGCCACGAAATCGCCGAAACCGCCTTTGCCGCGCTGCGCCACTATCAAAAAATCAGCACCGCCCTGCGCCGTCCGCACGCGCAGCCACGCAAAGCCGCACTCGCCGCACTGATTCTCGGCAGAAGCCCCAACATCAGCCAAATCAAAGACCTGCTTGATGAAGAAGAAACAGAGTTCCTCGGCAATTTGAAAGCCCGTAAAACCGAGTTTTCAGACGGCCTGAATACCGCCGCAGAATTGCCGCAATGGCTGGTGGAACAACTGCAACAGCATTGGAGCGAAGAAGAAATCCTCACCTTCGGCCGCAGCATCAACCAACCTGCCCCGCTCGACATCCGCGTCAATACCCTGAAAAGCAAACGTGATAAAGTGCTGCCATTGTTGCAAGCCGAAAGTGCCGATGCAGAGGCAACCCCTTATTCGCCTTGGGGCATCCGCCTGAAAAACAAAATCGCGCTTAACAAACACGAACTGTTTTTAGACGGCACGCTGGAAGTTCAAGACGAAGGCAGCCAGCTGCTCGCCTTATTGGTGGGCGCAAAACGCGGCGAAATCATTGTCGATTTCTGCGCCGGTGCCGGCGGTAAAACCTTGGCTGTCGGCGCGCAAATGGCCAACAAAGGCAGAATCTACGCCTTCGACATCGCCGAAAAACGCCTTGCCAACCTCAAACCGCGCATGACCCGTGCCGGACTGACCAACATCCACCCCGAACGCATCAGCAGCGAACACGATCCCCGTATTGCCCGACTAGCAGGCAAAGCCGACCGTGTGTTGGTGGACGCGCCCTGCTCCGGTTTGGGTACTTTACGCCGCAATCCCGACCTCAAATACCGCCAATCCGCCGAGACCGTGGCCAACCTTTTAGAACAGCAACACAGCATCCTCGATGCCGCCTCAAAATTGGTGAAACCGCAAGGCCGTTTGGTGTACGCCACTTGCAGCGTATTGCCGGAAGAAAACGAGCTGCAAGTCGAACGTTTCCTGTCCGAGCATCCCGAGTTTGAACTCGTCAACTGCGCCGAACTGCTGCAAAGCCTGAAGATTGATTTGGATACTGGAAAATACCTGCGCCTCAACTCTGGAGAACACCAAACCGACGGCTTCTTTGCCGCTGTATTGCAACGTAAGGATTAAGGTTGAAAAAAAGGCCGTCTGAAATCCTTTCAGACGGCCTTTTTGATAGATTTTTTACATTAAAATCATTAAATACGATAGTCGCGCTCTGCAATAATATACTTTAAGGCATGTATCTCGACCTTTTATCAGAATATTGTGAAAAGCTGGAAAAAATGCTTTATGCTTTGTAAATGTATGCGTTCTCGTTCAAAATTCGCCCGGTCATGCCTCAGGCGATACCCGATACAGACAACGATAATATATAAATCATTTGGTTAAAAATCATGTCGCATAGTTATTCTTCCCCCACAAAGCCCCGTTTCTTGTCATCGGCCGTTGCCGTTGCCTGCTGTCTGTTGCCGTTTCAGACGGCCTCTGCATACAGCCTGCAAGACATCCTCAGGGACGCTTTAGTCAGCGACCCGATCGTGCGTGAAGCCAAAGCCACTCAAGAAGCAGCGCAAAGCACGACCAAAGCCACGCGTGCGCGTCATTATCCTGTCGTGACCCTGACCGGCACGAAAGTGCTGGCGCAACACAATAAATATTCCAGCAACGATATGAAAGACGGTGTTGGCGTGCGTGGCAGCGTAAACATCTACTCATGGGGAGCGATTGAAGCCGCCGTCCGCCGCGACCGCAGCCGCGAAGAATACTATCAACACAAATACACCGAAAGCCAAGAGCAGCTGGGCAGCGATATCGGCCGCCTCTATCTGAGCGCATTGCGTGCAAAAGAAACCCTGGTCCTCAACGAACAGACTTTGGCGCGCCACAACAACCTCTTAAAAGACTTGGACACCATCGTCAAATATGATGCCGGCCGCCGTTCCGAGCTGATTGAAGCGCGCGCGCGCCAACTGCAAGTGGCAAACATTATCGCCCAACAACGCCGCACCATGGATTTGGCACTGAGCCGCCTGTCCCGCTATACCTCGCGCCAGCTGACTGCCAACGACTTGGAAGATCCGTTTAAAAACGACACGGCGAAATCCATCAGCGAACGCTTCAACAACCCCAACCGCAACAACAATCCGTCCTATCAGGCGCAATTGGCCGAACGCGACAGCGTCCGTGCCGATTTGGACGCTTCCAAAGCCGAACGCCTGCCTGCCCTCAATTTGGAAGGCAGTGCAACGCGCAACACCAGACAGCTTTATTTAAACGTTGCATGGAATGTTCTGGATATTGCCGCACGCCACAATGTGGAACGCAATGCCAAATCATTGATTGCCGCAGAAGCCAAGTCCGAACAAATCCTGCGCGACATGAACGAACGCGTTCAAACATCCGCCATCGATATGCAGGAAAGCGAACAGCGTACCGTGCTGACGGCGCAACACATCGCCGCCCAAAAAGAAGTCATCAAAGTGTACGAATTGCAGTTTAAAATCGCCCGACGTACGCTGACTGACGTTTTGAGCGCATACAGCGAGTTATCCTCCATCGAGCAGGATTACGTTGCCGCCCGCAACGATTTCCGCGATGCGGCGCTCGACTATTTAAATACCCAGGCCAAAATCTCCGCTTGGGTCGGTTTGGCACAAAAATAAAGCCATATCCGCCGGTTAAACCAAAAACATTACGCGAAAAAATATGAAAACCATCATTGAACACATCGTTTTAGTGACCCGCCTTTTGGGTGCGCCCGTATCCGAAGCCGCTTTGTCCGCCGAAGTCGTACGCGACAAAAAGCTCAAAGTCAACTATCACTCACTGGTCGAAGTCCTGCGCAGCCACGGCTTTGAAAATACCTTATCCAAACGCAATCTGGAAGACATCCCCTCGCTCGCCGTGCCGGTCATGATTATCCTGCACAACGAAGAGGCTGCGGTCATCACCCAAATCGAAGGCTCCGGCCAAGAGCGCAAATACCATATCCGCCAGGTTGACGGTTTGGAACAGGAACTCAGCCATGAGCAGCTCTCCGGCCTGTATTTGGGCTACTGCTGGTTTATCAAACCCAAAATGGCGACCGATATGCGCTCGGAGTTGCCTGAATACCATCTGCCCAAAGCATGGTTTTGGAAAGTCATTTGGCGTTTCCGCAGCTACTACTACCAAGTCATTTTGGCCACCATCATCATCAACTTCCTTGCGCTCGTCAGCTCCCTGTATGTGATGAACGTGTACGACCGCGTGATTCCGAACCAAGCCTATGAAACCTTATGGGTTTTGAGCATCGGCGTGGTCTTGGCAATTTTGTTTGAGTTTGCCGCCAAGATGATTCGCGGCCACTTGACCGATATTGCCGGTAAAAAAGCCGATTTGATCATCAGCTCCGCCCTGTTCCGCCGCGTGATGGCATTGCGTCTGGCAGACCGTCCTGCTTCTTCCGGTTCATACGCCAGCAACCTGCGCGAATTTGAAGCCGTGCGCGAGTTCATGACCAGTGCCAGCTTGTTGACTATTGTCGACTTGCCTTTCCTGTTGCTGTTTATCTTCGTGATTTCCATGGTCGGCGGCAAACTGGCACTTGTTCCCCTGACCATCATTCCAATTGTCGTGATTGTCGGTTTTGTCGTACAACGCCCGCTCTCTCGCCACATCAACGAATCGATGAAAGAAGGTTCGCAACGTTCCGGCCTTGCCGTTGAAGCCATCGAAGGCATCGAAACCCTGAAAACCAACAACGCCACATCTTGGGCGCAACAACGTTGGGACGAATACACCGCTAAAACTTCCGCTTCTTCCATCAAAGTCAAAGACACCAGCAACTTCATGGTCAACTTCGCCGTTGCCATGCAGCAGCTCAATACCGTCTTTTTGGTCGTCGTCGGTACCTATCTGATTCATGCCGACAACCATGCGGAACGCATCACCATGGGTGCATTGATTGCCTCCGTGATTCTGTCCGGTCGCGCCTTGGCGCCGTTGGCACAAATCGCCGGTCTAGCGACCCGCTTCCAACAGGCCAAACTTGCCCTCAAAGGCGTAAACGATATCGTTACCCGCCCTATCGAGCGCAATCCGGAACGCAAATACATTACTTTAGACAACGTTCAAGGCAGTATTACCTTTGAAAACGTATCGTTCAAATATCAAGCCGACAACAACAGCGCCGTCGAAGATTTGCGCCTGACCATCAAACCGGGCGAAAAAGTCGGTATTTTGGGCCGCATCGGCAGCGGTAAAAGCACCATGCTCAAACTGGCCAGCGGTCTGTACGACACTGAAAAAGGCAACGTTACCCTTGACGGAGTCGATATGCGCCAGCTTGACCCCAACTTCCTGCGCGATCAAGTCCTGCTGCTGAGCCAATCGCCACGCCTGTTCCTCGGCACATTGCGTGAAAACATGGACTTGGCACGTACCGGCAGCTACTCTACCGACCAAGACTTACTGACTGCACTCAACCGCTTCGGCCTCGACAAAATCATCCGCAACCATCCGCGTGGTTTGGATATGCCTTTGGGTGAAGACGGTTTGGGCTTATCCGGCGGTCAAAAACAAATCATCGCCCTGGCGCGCATGACCTTGCGCAACCCGAGAGTCGTCTTGCTGGACGAGCCGACCACCAGCCTGGATCAAGCCACTGAGCGTATGGCGCTCAATGCCATTGCCCAATGGGGCCGCAACCGCACCATGCTTTTGGTGACCCACCGTCCGCAAGTGCTGCAAATCGTCAACCGCATCATTGTAATGGACAATGGTAAAGTCGTGATGGACGGCCCGCGTGACCTGGTATTGCAAAAACTCATGCAAAACGAACAGGCCAAAGCAGCCAACGTCAAACAACAACAGCAACAAGCTGCTGCAGTCAAACAGCAGCAACAACAAGCTGCCGCCGCCCCTCAATCGGCAGCACAATAAAGCAAAAGGCCGTCTGAAACCTACTTACCCTTTCAGACGGCTGCCCTAATAGTTAAAATCCACCAAACACAATAAAGATACACGATTATGAGCCGCGAAAACAACGTCAAATCCAAAGACCTACACCTCATCAACGACCTCAATGCCGCCCTTCAAAAAGAAAAACACAGCGGCCAATTTTGGGTCATCATCCTATTCTTCCTTTTCCTGATTGTCTTCGTCGTCTGGGCATACAACAGCCCTGTCGAAGAAGTGACCCGCGGCAACGGCAATATCATTCCCAGCAGCCGTGAGCAAGTAATCCAAAGCCTCGACCCCGGCATCGTAACCGAAATCATGGTTAAAGAAGGCGACATGGTCGAGAAAGATCAGATTCTGATGAAACTCGACGACACGCGCAGCTCTGCCGTTTTACGAGAAAGCGAAGCCAAAGTCGAAAACCTCGAAGCCACTATTGCCCGTCTTAAAGCCGAAGCCTACGGCATCAAGCTCTCCTTCCCTGACAGCGTGAGCCCTGAGCTTCGCCGTCGCGAAATTGCCGCCTACAAAGCACGCCGTCAAGCCATGACCGACGCTGTCAGCGGCCTCTCCCAAAGCAAGGCCGCGCTTGACCGCGAAATCGCCATTACCGCACCTATGGTTGCCGAAGGCGTGGTTTCCGAAGTCGAACTTTTAAGAATGCGCCGCGATTCCGCAGACTTGGCCACCCAAATCTCCGAACGCCGCAACCGCTATAAAGCCGATGCCAACAACGAACTCTTGCAAGCCGAATCCGAGCTGGCGCAATCCAAAGAAAACGTTGCCATGCGTGCAGACCCGGTTGAACGCTCGCAAATCCGCGCACCTATGCGCGGCATCGTCAAAGGCATAAAAGTCACCACCATCGGCGGCGTTGTGAATGCAGGCGAAGACATCATGCAAATCATCCCCGTTGACGACAAACTGCTGGTCGAAGCCTATATCCGTCCGCAAGACATCGCCTTTATCCGCGCAGGCCAACCTGCATTGGTTAAAGTCAGTGCCTATGACTACTCCATCTACGGCGGTTTAGAAGGCAAAGTTACCCTCGTCGGCGCCGATACCGTCAGCAACTCCATGCAAAACCGTGCCAACGACTTGAAACTTGACCCGAACCAAGTCTATTACCGTGTTCTCGTCCAAACCGAAAACAACTCCCTGAAAGACAAAAACGGCAAACCTATGCCGATTATTCCGGGCATGGTTGCAACGGTGGACATCAAAACCGGTGAAAAAACCATCTTCCAATACCTGATCAAACCGATTACGCGTATGAAACAAGCGTTAAGCGAACGCTAATCGATAAAACGATAAAAGGCCGTCTGAATATTTTCAGACGGCCTTTTATACCCAATAATCCTTACAAAACAACGGTCGGATAAGAGCCGACAACTTTCACGAAGGAAGCGCGTTCGCCCAAAAGCTGCAAGGCTTTTTGGACATTTTCATCGCTTTGATGGCCTTCGATATCGATGAAGAACAGGTATTCCCACAAAACCGATTTGCTTGGGCGGCTTTCAAATTTGGTCATGGAAATGCCCAACTCGGTGAAGGGTTGCAACAAGGAAGTAACGGCACCGGCACGGTTGGGCGCAGATACGACCAAAGAGGTTTTGTCGTTGCCGCTGCGGCCGGTTTCTTGATGACCCATCACCAAGAAACGCGTGGTGTTGTTCGGTTCGTCTTCGATGCACTCGGCGGCAAAACTCAACTGATAAATTTCCGCGGCGATACGTCCGGCAATGGCGGCCACATTCGGGCTGTCAGATTCGGCAACCAAACGCGCTGCTTCGGCATTGCTGGCTACGGCGATACGCTCGGCATTGGGCAGGTTGCGGCCGAGCCAGTCGTTGCATTGTGCCAAGGCTTGGGCATGGGCGAAAACTTTGGTAATGCCGCCGATTTCATGGCTGTCTTTACGCAACAGGTTGTGATGAATGCGGACAACCACTTCGCCGCAGGCTTTCAACGCAGTGACTGCCAACAAGTCCAAAGTTCGCCCCACCGAGCCCTCGGTCGAATTTTCTACCGGCGCCACCAAATAATCGGCTTGACGCGTTTCAACTTGTTTGAAGCAGTTGTCGATGGTGGTACACGCCATGGTGTGTGCGGCGTGGCCGAAATGTTTGATGGCGGCTTGCTGGGTAAATGTTCCCTTCGGGCCCAAATAGGCAATCGTCAACGGACGCTCCACTGCCAAACATTCGCTCATAATCTCGCGAAACAGCCGGGTGACCGATTCGTCCGGCAAAGGGCCGCGGTTCAAATCCTGAATCCGGCGCAAAACGGCCACTTCCCGCTCAGGACGGTACACCGCGCCTGTTCCTTTCAATTCGCCGATAGCATGCGCATGGCCGGCACGCTCGTTGAGCAAACGGAGGATTTCCGCATCGATGCTGTCGATGGCATTGCGGTGCGGCAATAATTGTTCGTCTATGGATAAAGGCATAAGCTGTCTCGCAATTTTGTGAGGGATATTTTCATTTTAACATTAAAGGCCGTCTGAATTCCGTTTTCAGACGGCCTCAACACTATCTTTATCTAACTTTATCGTCTATCAGGTTTGCAAACGCCGCCAATTCCATCATAATTAAGCCTTTTGAACGACAAGGCCTATTCCCATGCACTCAAACGGACTGTACACCCGTTTTCTGCCCGATGAAGAAGCAACCCTGCAACTGGGTGAAGAATGGAGCAAGCAGCTTTCCGCTCCGCTGACCATCTACCTTGAAGGCGGGCTGGGTGCAGGCAAAACCACGCTGACACGCGGGATTTTGCGCGGACTGGGGCATACGGGCGCAGTCAAAAGCCCGACTTACACCATTGTCGAATCTTATCCGCTGGATACATTTACCCTCCACCATTTCGACCTCTACCGCTTTACCATGCCCGAGGAATGGGAAGATGCCGGTTTGGACGAATTGTTTGCGCCTGACAGCGTCTGCCTTATTGAATGGCCGCAGCAAGGTGGGGAATTCACGCCTCCGGCAGACATTACCATTACATTGACGTACACCGATAAGGGCAGAACCTGCACCTTTTCCGCCCACACAAACCAAGGCCGAAAAAGTTTAGAATCATGGTCAAATTAACTAGAAGACACATTCTCCGTCAAGGCACAGGACTATTTCTCACCCTCACGCCCGTTGGTGCCGCATTGGCCAAACCGGCCTCTCCTGCGCAATTCCTTGCCGTCCGCATTTGGCCGGCGAACGCCTACACACGCGTTACCCTTGAGAGCAACCACTCGATGAAATACCAACATTTTATGTTGGACAACCCCAGCCGGTTGGTCGTGGATATTCAAGGTGCGGAAATCAACAGCGTCCTGCAAGGCATTTCCAGCAAAGTGCTGTCTAACGACCCTTTTATCCGCAGCATCCGCGCCGGTCAAAATACGCCCAACACCGTGCGTATCGTTATCGACCTCAAACAAAGCACTCATCCTCAAGTCTTCGCACTCGCACCCGTCGGCAACTTCAAAAACCGCTTGGTTATCGACCTCTATCCGCACGGCGCAGATGCCAACGACCCGATGATGGCCTTGCTCAACGGCAATATCCCCAAACAACGTCCGAATACCAATATCGCATACGACACCCCTGCCCCTAAAAGCAATCGCGGCAGCGGCGGCAACCGCCGTCCTGTGATTATGATCGACCCCGGTCATGGCGGCGAAGACCCCGGCGCAATCGGCCCGAGCGGCCTCAAAGAGAAAAACGTTGTACTCTCCATCGCACGCGAAACCAAAAAACGCCTCGAAGCCTTGGGTTACAACGTATTCATGACGCGCAACGAAGACATCTTTATCCCATTGGGCGTACGCGTTGCCAAAGGCCGTGCGCGCAATGCCGACGTATTCGTATCCATCCACGCCGATGCCTTTACCAGCCCGTCCGCTCGCGGTACCGGCGTGTATATGCTCAATACCAAAGGCGCGACCAGCTCGGCGGCAAAATTCCTTGCCCAAACCCAAAACAACGCCGACGCCATCGGCGGCGTACAAACCAGCGGCAACCGCAACGTCGATAACGCCATTTTAGACATGACCCAAACCGCGACCCTGCGCGACAGCCGCAAGCTCGGCCATTCCGTCCTGACCGAATTAGGCAAACTCAACCAACTGCACAAAGGCCGCGTTGACGAGGCTAACTTTGCCGTTCTCCGCGCGCCGGATGTTCCGTCCATTCTGGTGGAAACCGCCTTCCTCTCCAACCCTACCGAAGAGCGACTGCTCGGCAGCGAGTCCTTCCGACAACAATGCGCCCAAGCCATTGCCACCGGTATTCAAAAATACATCAATACCGCCGTTTTACGACGCGGTTAAATGGCTTGATGAAACAAAGGCCGTCTGAAATTTTTTCAGACGGCCTTATCTTTTCAAGCAATCTATTTAACCGCACTTCCCTACCGCAGCCGGATAGACGGACACCTTCGTCTGCGTCAATGCAAACAGGTTTTCCAACTGCGTTTGCGCCTGACGGTTGGCATGTTCCAAAATCTCAGCCTTACACGCGCTTTGCAATACCTGCCGTTTCGCCTCTTCCTGCACCGTCTTAAATACAGACTTATCCATAGGCAGCAAATTAAACGAGCCGGTCTGAATATCGTACACTTCGATATTTTCCAAATCCACGCTCAAGATTTCCACCGTCGGCAGACTGATAATTACCTTATCGTCCACAATATTGACATTGTCCGCGCCCAACTTGTCCAAATCCAAACCGGCCAACACCTTACCGCGCACAATAAAAATACCGCTTTGCGAATCCTGCCACAGCCTGCGCCAATCCCCTTTTTTCTCCGTACGGATAATCGTATCGATATAAAATGCCGTACTTTCCAAGCGGTTCATCTGCTTAATCTGCATCAAAACCCCCTCACGGGACAAAACCTGATGTTCTTCGTTCTGACCATGCAGGGCATAAAACCAGCCGCCCGCAGCCGTCAGCGCACACAACACCAGCACGACCAATCCGCGCCCAAGCATTTTCATTTCAAACATCCCCCGTTAAAATAATCATCAAAACATTCCCCATATTCTCCCAAAACCGTCAATTTCAAGCCATACCCAGGCCGTCTGAAACATTAAAACTTATTACCAAAAAGTAATAAAAAAATCCCAATAAACAAAGTTTGCCTTTTGGTAAAGACAAGACTACAATCCATTACACACAATTCAATTTCATCTCATCATGAATACCACCAACCTGCGCCGCCACAACCTGCGGCAATGGATAACACAACACCACAACGGCCAGCAGACCAAGTTTGCCCAAGCCATCGCCATCAACCAAGGCGAGCTGTCCGCACTGCTGAAAAACAAATCTTTCGGCGAGAAAAAAGCCCGAAAAATCGAGCAGGCAGCCAATATGCCTGACATGTGGCTGGATCAAGACCACCAAGACCGCCACACCCCCACCATCAGCCAAGAAAGAAATACCATGTCCCACATCTCCACCATCCCCGAAATCCTAGCAGACATCAAAGCCGGCAAAATGGTCATCATCACCGATGCCGAAGACCGCGAAAACGAAGGCGACTTGCTGATGGCCGCCCAATTCGTTACCCCAGAAGCCATCAACTTCATGATCAAAAACGCACGCGGCTTGGTCTGCCTGCCGATGGACGGCGAAATGGTCGAAAAACTCGGCCTGCCCATGATGACCCAGAAAAACGGCGCACAATACGGCACCAACTTTACCGTCTCCATCGAAGCCGCCCACGGCATTACCACCGGCATTTCCGCCGCCGACCGCGCCCTGACCATTCAAACCGCCGTTTCCCCATCCGCCAAACCAGAAGACATCGTCCAACCAGGCCACATCTTCCCACTGCGCGCCCAAAAAGGCGGCGTACTCGTCCGCGCCGGACACACAGAAGCCGGCGTTGACCTGGCACAAATGAACGGCCTGATTCCCGCCGCCGTCATCTGCGAAATCATCAACGACGACGGCACCATGGCGCGCATGCCCGAACTGATGAAATTCGCCGAAGAACACAATCTCAAAATCGGCACCATTACCGACCTCATCGAATACCGCAGCCGTACCGAAAGCCTGCTCGAAGACATGGGTAACGCACCCGTACAAACCCCGTGGGGCGAGTTCCAACAACACGTTTACGTCGACAAACTCTCCGGCGAAACCCACCTCGCCCTCGTCAAAGGCACACCAACCGCCGACGAAGAAACCCTTGTCCGCGTCCACGAACCCTTCAGCGTAATGGACTTCATCCAAGCCAACCCGCGCCATTCATGGTCATTGCCCAAAGCCCTTGAGCGCATCCAACAAGCCGAAAGCGGCGTAGTCATCCTCTTGCACCGTACCGAAGACGGCGCCACCCTACTCGACCGCACCCTGCCCAAAGGCGCAAACCAAGCCTACAAATGGGACAGCAAAAGCTACGGCATAGGCGCACAAATCCTCGCCGGCCTCAACGTCAAAAAACTGCGCGTCCTCGGCCAGCCGTCATCCTTCACCGGCCTCACCGGCTTCGGCCTCGAAGTCGTCGGTTTTGAAGAAGCTGAAAAATAATCTTGCTTGATTGATTCTCAAAGCAAATGAAACAAAAGGCCGTCTGAACATCATTTTTCAGACGGCCTGAGACCTTTGCAAAATTCCTTTTTCCCCGACAGCCGAAACCTAAACAAAGATTTTCGGCTGTTTTTGTTTCAAATATCCACTGATTCTACTCAAATCCCACCCTTAATCCCCCTTGGATACCTGATTAATCAGGCATCTGGCCGCCTTTTAGGCAACTACAGGCGCACTTAGCCTGTTGGCGGCCTTCAACAGGTTCAAACACATCGCCTTCAGATGGCTTTGCGCACTCACTTTAATCAGCCCGAAATAGGCTGCCCGGGCGTAGCGGAATTTACGGTGCAGCGTACCGAAGCTTTGTTCGACCACATAACGGGTCTTCGACAAATATCGGTTACGTTTGGTTTGCGCTTCCGTCAGCGGACGGTTGCGGTGGGCTTTGCGCATAATGCCGTCCAGCAACTGATGGTCTTTCAGGTGTTGCCGGTTTTCCGCGCTGTCATAGCCTTTGTCGGCATAGACGGTCGTGCCTTCAGCTATACTTTCCAACAAAGGGGACAGGTGGTTGCACTCATGGGTATTGGCGGGGGTGATGTGCAGTTTCTCGATATAGCCTTCCTCATCGGTACGGGTATGTTGTTTGTAACCGAGTTTGTAGAGGCCGTTTTTCTTTGTCCAACGGGCATCTTCATCTTTGCTCGGTGTGGTTTGGCCGCTGACTTGTCCTTCTTCATCGACTTCTATGGCCTGACGCTGTTTGCTGCCGGCGGTCTGAATAATGGTGGCGTCAATGACGGCGGCGGATGCTTTCTCTATTTGAGACCTTTGCAAAATTCCCCAAAATCCCCTAAATTCCTACCAAGACATTTAGGGGATTTTGGGGAATTTTGCAAAGGTCTCAGATTATCTGAAAATAAGATTCAAGGTTTTCAGACGACCTTTTAGCGGGTAAATTGCTCTCTAGATTGTTGTTACCGTAAAAGGTCGTCTGAAAATCCTACCCACTCAAAAACAAACCGCCTTTTCAGGCGGTTTGTTTTCAGCTTAAACAGACGGTTATTGTTTTTTACCGCCAAATACACCGAAGGCATTGTTACTTTTATCTTCTTTGTCATGATAACTGTATCGCCCAGCCATTTCGGCAGCTTTGTCACCGTAGAATCCGCCGGTTACAGAGCCTTGTGCATCTGAAGTCCATTTACCATTAAAGCTGCTACCTGTAATACCTGCGGTAAAGGCTCGTTCATTCATGAACCATCTGTCACCACTATTGATTTTACCTGCGATAGTCTTGGTATCGAAGTTGACATCTGCGGTAAACGAACCGGTGGTACGGTAGGTGTTGCCGGCATCCACCCAGTTTTCCTTATCATCCAAGTTGCGGGCACGGAAATTCAACACCTCGCCTGCGTATTTAGCTGTACCGGACGGTAGAGAGGTACTCATTACCCCCTGAACAAACAAGGAGTAGGCATTATCGGCAAGTTTTGCCGCACCGAAGACAACATTGCTCAAATTGCCTGAAGCAACAAACGATTTGTAGTCCGAACCCAATTCAGTTTGATGGAGCTTGTTGGTAACAGGTGCCAAAGCGATTGCCGTACCGTTGATAATGACTTTGGTCAAGTCCGCGATATTCGATAAGATATATTGCTCGCCTGTTTCACCTTTTTTCAATTCGGCCGCAGCGGCATCACCTTTAGGTTTGGTTACGGGCGTATCGGGTTTGACAACCGGCACATCAGGCTGTCCGCCTGCTTGAGCTGCCGCATCTTGGCGTTTTGCACCAAACACACCGCGCGCCACTACGTCTTCATCACGTTGGTTTTTGCCTGCCGCACTATATGTACCGGCAAGTTGGTCTGCCTTCGCGCCAAAGAATCCGCCTTGCATCGTACCTTGCTTGTTGGTGAAGGTGTTGCCGTGCAAATCGCCATTGAAAGACAAATTTTCCGCCATATCGCGCGCATTGGATTTGACGACACCTGCAATCCTATCGCCACCGCTACCACCGCCAACCGTTTGATCGGAATAGCGGTTGATGCTGACATTGATGGTTTTTTGGTCGAAATTGACTTTTGCGGTAACATCGGTTGCTTTGGCGGCAGGATACAGATTGGCCAGCTTGGCTTGCGAACCGGTTTCAAAAATTTCTTGCAGACCTCTTGTATTGATCGGCAGTCCGTTTTGGAAATGCAGGCCGATGCCTTTATAGGTTGCATCCCCTCTTTGGGCTGCAACGGTATCACTGCCTGATGGCGTGCCTTGGACAAACAACGCCTGTTTCACATCACGCAGATCGCTGACATCGGCAACACCGCCGTAACGAACGTCAGACAACAGGTCGCCGCTGTGTACCGCATATTGTGCTGCATCGGCTTTACCGCCGTTCATACTTTTTTCGCCCAACGTAAACTCACCCGCTTTAACGTCTTTGGTATTAATGGCGACACCATCAAGTACGACGCTGTTTTTATCCGAGGCAGTCGGAGCTTCGGTTTTGGCATATTCCAAATCGCCGGTTTCACGTTTTTTCGCTACCAAGACACCGCCATCCAAAGCCTTGCCCATTACTTTGCCTTCGCCGCCAAAACCTTGACCTGAATTGGCCTCATTGGCTTTCTTAGCTTCCTCAGCTTTCTTGGCCTCTTCAGCTTTCTTGGCTTCTTCAGCTTTCTTGGCTTCTTCAGCTTTCTTGGCTTCTTCAGCTTTCTTGGCTTCTTCAGCTTTCTTGGCTTCTTC
>NZ_JBQCVL010000002.1:357143-368133 GCF_051958425.1 Neisseria sp. P0013.S005
AGCTTTCTTAGCGTCTTCTGTTTGTTTTGAATCACCTCCTCCGCCCGAGCCGGAATTATTGCCCGGCTGTTGCGGGGTCGGTGCAGGCTGTGCAGACGGCGTACCACCACCGCTTGAACCGCATGCACTCAATGCGATGCTGCAGGCAATCGCCAACATACTTAATTTAAATGATTCCTTCATGGTAAAACTCCTGAATGTGATAATGGTATTTTGGAATGATGGTGATAAAATATTTGATAATTATTTACATTAAACCAATTAAAAAATACCGCAGATGCGGATAACCAAACAATACAACACTTACACCAGCATGAAGGTCGTCTGAAAACAGAATTTATGAATCCGCGTATATAGATGTGTTTCAGACGACCTCTACTTATATCGTCAAACCATTAATGACGGTGCGGAACAAAGCCTTCCGGAGCTTCCGCACCTGCAGGCAGGTCAAATGTTTCGCGCAGAACGACTTTGTAGAACGCAAATGCATCTTTTGCACCTTGAATCGCTTCGGCTTCGGCTTCAGGACTTAAACCCAAAGCATTCAGATGCTCGACAAAAGCACGCCAATGTTTGCCGCGGCCGTTCGGATGGGGGGCGAGGTGGCGCGCGCCGTGTTCGCCAGTGTAATCCAGTTTTTGCGCGTGTTTAAACAAAAATGCTGCGCCCAAATTGGAACCTTCGGCGCAATACAGCCAACCGATGGCTTTATTGCCGGTTTCATGCGGCAGCGGTTTGCCGTATTCGTAAGGTTTGTCGCCCAAATCCGCCAAGTCTTGCGTTACCGCATCGTAACGCGCCATGTATTCCAGCTCAGGAATGGCTTTGTTCAACTCGGAGTCTTTATAAATATGATCGACCGCTTTGTGGAACACGGATTGCAGTTTCAAAAATTTGATGTAATTCTCTTTGTTGGTAAACGGCTCGACAGACATCACCAAGTTGTCCACGCTGTCGTGAACGGTGGTGGTTTGCTCTTTCAGCCGTTTGGCAAAAGTCAGCTCTTGTGTTCCGCTCATGTGAATATCCTTCATACAGTTTCAGACGACCTTCCAGCCGCCTTTATTTAAACAAGGTGGATTAGATAGATTTGAAAACGGATATGGGATGGAAGCCAAGGTTTGTGGGATTGGAAACCCACCAAACCTGTTTGAAAACAAACCATCGGGTTTCGTTATTTTATGAAATATTTTTTTAAAATATATATCATTCCAATTCAAATGGCAAGAGAATGATTTGCAGCTACTTGTAACTACAAGATAATAACGGACAATTTTCCACCTTCGGTAAACAAGAGATGCAGGCCTAACGGAAAATGGTTCTATAACCATAAAAAATATTGTTTACAAAGACATGACGACATCTCGGGAGACACCGCCCTTGCCTCACCTGCGTCAAAACGGCATACTTTCGCCATACCGAGCCGCAGGTCGTCTGAAACCTGCCACACTATCAAAAAGAAAGAAACAACATGAACCCTATCCGCCCCTTCTTAGACCATACTCCCCAAATCCACGAATCCTGCCTCATCGACGAGACCTCCGTCATCATCGGCGAAGTATCGCTTGCCGAAGACGTATCCGTTTGGCCGTATGCCGTGTTGCGCGGCGACGTAAACAGCATCAGCATCGGCGCGCGCAGCAATGTACAGGACGGCAGTGTCTTGCACGTTTCGCACAAAAACGCGGAAAAGCCTGAAGGTTCGCCCCTTATCATCGGCGAAGACGTAACCGTCGGGCACAAAGTCATGCTGCACGGCTGCCGCATCGGCGATCGTGTGTTGATCGGGATGGGTACAATTATTCTGGACGATACCGTCATTGAAGACGACGTGATGATAGGCGCAGGCAGCTTGGTGCCGCCACGCAAACGTTTGGAAAGCGGCTGGGACCTTTGCAAAATTCCTTTTTCCCCGACAGCCGAAACCTAAACAAAGATTTTCGGCTGTTTTTGTTTCAAATATCCACTGATTCTACTCAAATACCCCCTTAATCCCCCTTGGATACCTGATTAATCAGGCATCCGGCCGCCTTTTAGGCGGCAACAGGCACACTTAGCCTGTTGGCGGCTTTCAACAGGTTCAAACACATCGCCTTCAGATGGCTTTGCGCACTCACTTTAATCAGCCCGAAATAGGCTGCCCGGGCGTAGCGGAATTTACGGTGCAGCGTACCGAAGCTTTGTTCGACCACATAACGGGTCTTCGACAAATATCGGTTACGTTTGGTTTGCGCTTCCGTCAGCGGACGGTTGCGGTGGGCTTTGCGCATAATGCCGTCCAGCAACTGATGGTCTTTCAGGTGTTGCCGGTTTTCCGCGCTGTCATAGCCTTTGTCGGCATAGACGGTCGTGCCTTCAGCTATACTTTCCAACAAAGGCGACAGGTGTTTGCACTCATGGGTATTGGCGGGAGTGATGTGCAATTTCTCGATATATAGTGGATTAAATTTAAACCAGTACGGCGTTGCCTCGCCTTGCCGTACTAATTGTACTGTCTACGGCTTCTGTGGGGTGGTGTTAGTTTTGTCATGGATATATAACGAGAAAAAAAGGCGGAAATTATTGAAAGGATAAGGAAATTTAAAAAAGTGGGGGAAATTTTAGAATTGCGAAAAAAGCGCGAAATCTGACAGTTTTTTGTCGGTTTCGCGCTTTTTTTGTCATGGGAATTATCGGGAAGTTGTTTATTTTGATATGCCGCAGCTCCAGAGGTATTTGCCGAGGATTTGGAAGTCAGCGGGGGTGGTGGCGGACAGGGTCAGTTGGGTTGTCGGGTAGATGGATTTGTTTGGGTTGTCGCTAATGATGTTGAGCGTATCGGCGGTCAGGCGTTGCAGGCGTTTGACCCGGAGTTCGTCTTGCTGCCGGAACAGGTAGATTCCTTCGCGGGTGTAGCGCGTGGCGGTTTGCCATAGGACGGTGCCTTGGTCGATTAGGGTTGGGAACATGCTGTCCCCGTCGATACGGGTACAGAAGCAGTCTGCCGGGGAGAGCTGCAGGTGTTTGAAGAAGGCGGTTCGGAACCACATGGCTTCGGGGTCGGTATCCCACGGTATTGCGCCGCTGCCTGCGCTGGCGAAAACTTCTTTGTAATATCGGACGGGTACGATGTCGCGCGTATCCTGACGCGCCGCCCAGTCGGCGTAATCTATATTTTCGAGATGCGGCACATCGGGCTGAGTGTTGCGGACTTCAAGCGGCGTGTCTGTTTCCGCGCCATCTATCAAATGGAGCAAGCCTTTTTGTTCCAATTCTTCAATAACATAGTCAGGGATTGTGTAGAGTTTTTTTTCACCATTTTTCCCACCTTTCCCAGGCACTATTTCAAATTCCCAGTTTTGGCTTTCAGCTCGACTTGCTACTCCCGGTCTGCTGGTAGGTAATCCTGAATTAATTCCTAAGTCTTTCGCAAATTTGGCTATTTCAATGATTTGCGTAGTGTCTAGTCGTAACTTTGCCATCTTGTAATCTCACTTTACTACTTTTTGGAAAAGTAGTAAGAAATTTATAAAAAATAATTTACTTTATAAACAATCAATTATTACAAAGTTGTAAAGTTAGTTGTAAGATTGTATTGCAATTAACGCTTTACTACTTTACTATGTTTACAACTTCAGAACGGAACTTTTAAAGTATAACCGATTTTGAATTGTTCTTTAACAATTTGGAAATAGCCAAAAAAATGACGGGTATTCGACCCGTCAGGAAGGAGACTGTTTAACAGGTCGTCTGAAACGGTTCGGACGACCGATTAAGCGGTTTTGGTTGAATTTTGTGGGCGAAGCCCACGCTACACACTTTTATATAGAAAGGAAATGAAAGATGAAATACGAAAAACCAGGCATCACCCCTTTTGCGAATGACGGTTTAGGGCTGCCATTTCCGCACCCGCATCAAATGCGGTGGGCGGGAAGAGATTCAAACGGGCGGCTTCGTCCATCAGAAGCTCAAAGAAATCTGCTGAAGGCTCAAGCGCGCCTTTTTTCGAGCAGGCGTCTGCATAACCGTATCGCAACAGCAGGGTATGCAGCAGCAAACCGTCTTGCAGCCGCAGCCATTGGGCATAAACAAATAACGGGTAGTGTTCGGGGTAGGCTGCTATGGTTTCTTGCCGTGATTTGCCGCCAGCCTTATAAGCTGCAAATGGCGCGCTATGTTCGGCAAGCCATGATTGGTAAGTGTCCCAATCGCTGATGAAACCGCTGACGAAACGGTGCTGCTCGGGGTCGAGCCGCCACCAGTCGTCAGCCAGCTCGTAGAGCTGGGCAATGCTTAAATACTTGGACGTTTTATATTCGGACATGACGTTATCCTCTTTGTTAATGGAAACGTCATTTCCACATATAAGATGACGAAAGGAAAGAAAAATAGATGAACGGTATTCATCCTGAAATGATACGGGCGGAAATTAAGATGAAGGGGCGAACTTTAACAGATGTCGCCAGACTTTATGAGCTATCCCCAAAGGTAGTCATGATGGCTTTAAAAAAGCCAAGTTTATCAGGGGAACTAGCGATTGCGGATTTTCTTGGTAAGTCTCTGCATGAGCTATGGCCGGAACGGTGGACGAAAGACGGGCGGCGCATCCGCCCCCGCTATGCTTATTTATATAAAGAGGCGGCAGCATGAAAACGCATTATTCGATTTTGGAACTTCTGGAAATGAAGTTAGAAAATCTGCCAACAACGAAAATGGGGTTGGGTAGTAAAGTTGTAAGGGAATCCTGGCCTTTTATAGAAGTCGCCGGTAAAGGCGGAAAAGGTGGCAAACGCCGCGAATATGCACCGCCCCCGGAGGTGTTGAAACTGATTCAGGCGAAGAAGCTGAACGAGGTTTTGGGCGGGTTGTCAGATTTGCCCGAACTTCAGCCCTCTCCCCAGCCATCTCCCCAGCCCTCTCCCCCAGGGAGAGGGGGTGCGGGTTTGCCCTCTCCCGATGTGCGAGGGGGAGAGTTGGCCATCGGCGTTACGGACGGCTCGACGGAGCAACAACGGTTGTGCGAATCGGCCCGGCGCGGGGTTTTGTCGGCGGTCGAGCGGGTAATGGCGGAATCGGGCGTATCGAAGGAGGCGGCGATGACGACTGTTTTGACGCAGGCGAAGATGCCGGGCTTCGAGCATATTGCGAAGCTGTTTTCTTTGGCTGCAGACGGGCGCGGCGGCGGCGGGAAGCTGCCGAGCGTACGGACAATCAAGCGGTGGTTTGCGGCGCGGGAATCGAACAGCCTCGCGCCGAAATCCAGAACCGAGGATATGAACGTCCCGTCTTGGCTGCCTGTGTTTTTGGAATGCTACCGGCTGCCGATGAAGCCTTCTGTTTCGGAGGCTTACCGCTTGTTTGTGAACAGGCTGGAGGCTTTACCCTCTCCCCAACCCTCTCCCACGGGGAGAGGGGGTGATGCGGCGGGTTTGCCCTCTCCCCAGCTCTCTCTCGCAGAGAGAGGGGGCGATGTGCCGAGTATTCATCAGGTGCGCCGGTGGTTGGGCAAGCTTGGCAATGTGGAGTGTGAACGCGGACGCCGCGGCGCGCGGGATTTGAAAAATATCCTGCCGCACAAACGGCGCGATTTCCTGCACTTGAAACCTGCCGCCATCTATACCGCCGACGGTCATACATTTGATGCGGAGGTATTGAATCCGTTGTCGGGTCTGCCGTTCAGACCTGAAATTACGACGGTTTTGGACATTGGCACAAGACGGTGTATGGGCTGGAGCGTGGGGCTGGCGGAAAGTCGGTTTACCGTGCTTGAGGCTTTAAGCCACGCGAGCCGCGCGGCCATCGGTGCGCTTTGGTATGTGGACTGGGGTCGTGGCTTTGAAAACTTGATGATGACGGATGAGGCAACGGGTCTGATGGGCAGGCTGGGCATGACGATGACGCATTCGCGGGCTTATAACTCGCAAGCGAAGGGCGCGTCGGAACGCAGCCATAATATTTTCACGCGGGCGGCGGCGAACCTGCCGTCTTTTGTGGGAAAAAATATGGACGACGAGGCGCGGCAGAAGCTGTTTAAGCTGTCGCGTAAGGAAGTCCGCCTGCACGGGAAGATTTTGAATTCGCCGATTCCGACTTGGGATGAGTTTAAGGGTTATATCGAACGGGTGGTGGACGAATATAACGACCGACCGCACCGTTCGCTGCCTAAGTTTACCGACCGTGAAGGCAAACGCCGGCATATGTCGCCTAATGAATTTTGGGCTTTGAAGGTGGCGGAGTTTGGCGAGCCGCCAAGAGTGTCGCCGGAGGAGGAAGGATATTTGTTCCGACCGCAGGTGATGCGCACGGTACGGCGCGGGGAGGTATCGCTGTTCAGCAATACTTATTATTCCGCCGAACTGATGGAGTTCAACGGCGAAACGGTAAGGGTCGGCTACGACGTGCAGGACGCGCTTTGGGTTTGGATTTACGACGATGTCGGCCGCCTTATCTGCAAAGCGGAATGGCATGGCAACTCGACGGACTATATGCCTGTCAGCGTCTTGGAGCGCGCGGAAGACAAACGCAACGACGAGCGTCTGAAACGCAACGAGCTGCAACAGCAAAACATCTTGAAAGAACGCCGCGTACCGACCATCGAACATCAGGACTCGGTCAATATCGGGGGAATGGTGCTGGATATGGGCCAAATCAAGGCTAAGGCTGCCGCATTGGCAGCACGCCGAAACCGTGAGGATGATTTAACGGTCGAGGCCGTGGCAGTGAAGGCGGTGGAAATGCCGTCTGAAACGGAAGCTGCCGCGGGCTGGTCGGTACCGTCCGAAGCATCGGAGCGGTTTGCGCTGTATCAGCGTCTTTGCGGTCAGACGGATTTGCCGCCGCAGGCGCAAAGATGGCTGGAGCGTTACCCGCAAAGCAATGAGTATAAGGCGTTGTCCAAACGGGCGATGCTGGCTTGATTTCAGACGACCTTTCGGGGTTTTAAAAAAGGTTTATTCACTATTTTAAAAGGATTTTAAAAATGAAAATTGCAAATATCAACAATCTGTCTTTGGTCTCTGTTGCGATGGAGCGTTTGGTCAACCGTCAGGACGGTTTGCCGGGTTTGGGGGTGTTGTACGGCCCTTCGGGTTTCGGGAAGACGACGGCGACTGTGGCGGTGGCGAATGAGACACGCGCTTACTATGTCCAGCTGCGCAGCGCATGGAGCAAAAAGACGTTGCTGGAAAAAATCTGCTTCGAGATGGGCTTGCCGCCTGCCCGGACGGCGGCGGGTTGTTTGGATGTGATCTGCGAACAGTTGGCCGCCAGTCAGCGTCCGTTGATTTTGGATGAGGCGGACTATTTGGTTACGCATAAGGGATTGGTCGAGCTGGTGCGCGACATCTACGAGGGCAGCCAAGCCCCGCTGATGTTGGTGGGCGAGGAGATGTTGCCGACCAAGCTGAAGAAATTCGAGCGTTTCCACGGTCGTGTGTTGGCTTGGGTACCTGCGCAACCTGTCGATTTGGCAGACGCGGAAGAGTTGGCGAAGGTTTACGCGCCTGATTTGACGTTTGAAAAAGATGCGCTGTCTTATTTGGTGGATTTGGCGCACGGCTCGGTACGCCGCGTAACGGTCAATTTGGTCAATCTGTTGGAGCTTGCCAACCAGCAAGGCTTGGATACGGTAACGCGCGAGGTTTGTGCGAAAGCCGACCTGTACAAGGGCGAAGCACCTAAACGCGGGGTCAAATTATGAGCGTGACGACATTGACGAAGCCCCGCAACCGCCGACAAGAGATTTGGAACTGTCTGCGAGGCAATAAGGACAGGCTTCAGACAGTCTCTGAAATCGCCAAAGCCTGCCAACTGAGCGGGAATACGGTGTACACGTATCTGAAAGCTCTTAATAAAGGCGGGTTTGTGTCGATACAGAAGGGTTCGGACTTTTGCAGACCGTACGGATACCGACTGGAGCGGGATGCGGGTGTGGATGCGCCCCGCTTGTCTGATGACGGTCAGCCGTTGAAATGTCCGGTAACGGAAGCCTTGTGGCGGACGATGCGGATTTTGAAAACCTTTGACTTGGACAGCCTGACGGCCCACGTCAATATGACACACCCTGTCAGCCGCAGTATGGCCAAGGTTTATGCTCAACACCTTGAAGCGGCGGGGTATCTGAAAAATACGGGCAACGCGCGGAAAAAATCGTTTGTCCTTTTGAAGAATACAGGGTCGAAAGCACCGCAGCTTCTGGCTGTCAGAGAGGTGTACGACCCGAATATAAACGAAATTGTATTAAGGGAGGTTCCTGATTATGAATGAAAAAGATTATATGAAAGAAGATTGGTACGCGGTTTTGAAGGAAGAGGTCGCGAAAGACGGGCTGATGAAGACTGCGGCAAAACTCCGATACAGCGCGACAAGCATCAGTCTGATTTTGAACGGCAAATACAACGGCAAGCCTGACAAAGTGGCGGCAAAAGTGGCGGATGTGTTCCGCAAGGTGATGTGTCCGTTTGAAGGTCGACGGATGGAGCGTGCCGAATGTATTGAAATCTCTCTCTCCCCCGCTCCGACGCATAACCCTATCAAAATGCAGCACTGGCGGGCGTGTCAAAAGTGTGAAATCAAACCGTGCGAAAAGCGTAAAAAGGCCGTCTGAAATGAGACAAGAATATGCGGTACACGCCGGAGTCTATGAGGACACTTGGTACGACTACGAAACCCATAAACGTCGCAAGATTTGGCGGGCAGATGTGCGCGGCAAGCGCAAAGAAGGCTTCGCATGGTTGCAAATCCGCCGACTGCGGAAGCGATTTGAAAGCAAAGAGGAAGCCAAGGAATGGGTGGCTCAAGTGAAGGCGGATTGGGTGCGCAATAATTTTTTTGCCTTGAGAAAATATTAAATAATTGATTTATAAGGAAATAGAAAAATGTCTAATTTGTTTTGCAAGCGGATGTTGTCGGGAGCGGCTGTGTTGGTTTGGGCTGTGTTTTTCGTATCGATGTTGCGCGGTTGTGCTCCGGAACTATCGGAAGCGAAGTTGGAAATGTCGCGGCGCGAGCGTCTGGCGGATTTGGAGGCAAAAGCCTTGGGCGAGCAATACGAGGCGATGAGTACGGAAGAAAAAATGAAAGGGATTGTTTATGAGCGATAAGGCATTGAGCCCTACGGCGAAACAAGAGGCTTTGGAACGTGCGCTTAAGGAAATCCGCGCGAAATATGGCGATAAGGCGATTGTGAAAGGATGTGTGAAATGAGTTTCGGACGACGTAATACGGATTGGCAGGCTTGGGGACAACACCGCAGGCGTGCGACGACGCGAATGGCGCAAAAAAATAGAGAGCGTGAAATCGAGGAATATCAGGCGCGTTTTAAACGGCCTGCCGAGAAGAAGGAGGAGAAAAAATGATTTGGTTTGTTGGTGGATTGGCTGTGTTGGTGTTGCTGGGGATTTGGCTTGAAATGCTGGCCAGAATCGTCGTGTTGCACATGATAGGCGAAGGCCATGACGGGTATGACGACAATTAAAACGGTAAGCCGTTGATGTTGCTCTATATTTTTTTGCCTTATTGAAAATATAAGGTATTGATTTAAAAGGATTTAAAAATGAATGCAAAAGAAATTGCCGAATGGCTCAAAGACCGTGGCGAGCTGATGATCATGAAGAAGGACGGCGAGGGATTTGTGATTGCCGCACGGTCGCCGGACGGGATGTGGAAGACTGCCGAGGCGGAAACTTTGGCTCGGGCGATAAATTTATGGGAGGAAGCGTGATGAAGATCACTAAACCAAATAAAGAAGACCTTGACGCAGTATGGGAACTGGTCGCGTTTTTAAACAAAATTGCGCAGGGTTTGAATCCGGTTTATCAACCTGCCGACCCAGAGGATGAAGATGATTTCGAATATCTGAGCAATGCGCCTGCGGATGAAGTGTTTGAAGCTTTGGAATATAAGTCTGCCAACGCCAATTTGCCTTGGATTATGACCGTATTGGATACCCTTCTGTCTTCGAGTAACGATATTGTTGACCAAGAATCCAGTGGTTTGGATTTCTCTCCGAAATTTAAACAGGCTGTAAAGGATACAGAAAGACTTGATTTCTTAATGGAAGTCGGGTCAGCCGAATTTTCAAAAGAAAATGGTCAGAAGGCCTGTTGCAGGTTAACCGAATACGGCATCAGAGGCTATGGAAGCAATTACCGCGAAGCATTGGATGATGTGATGAAAGAGTGGAAGGAGATGTGATGACTACCGGAATGATGATTTATCTCTTGATCTGCGGGCTGATTGGTTTGGCACTGGTGGTTTTGGCACTGATGAGCCTGATTGAAAACTGGTTTAAGCAGCAGACTAAAGCTGTTGTTTTGGATGCCTGCGGTATGTTTTTTGGGTTGGTTGTTGTCCTTGTGGCGTTTTTGGCGATTCTTGGGGTGATTAAATGATTGAAATCAGAGGTAAAAACTTTATCGCGTACAACGCAAGTGAAAGTGTTTGGGAAAGCATCATCAAGGATGTTTTCACGGGGTTGATGTTGAGTTTTTGTGTGTATATCAGCCATTGGTCAGCATCAGTGTTTTGGACATTTATCAGCGGTTTAATGTTTTTGTCTTATCTGGGCATTAAGTTGGGCAGGTTGATGCGTGACAAGCAAACTAAGTTTGAAACTTGGTCAGAGTTTAAGACATGGATCGATAAACAAGCTGAACTTGAAAATCACTTGGCAGGTAATGTTCAGATCGTAAAAGGCAATGGAAATGTACAGGCTGGTGGCGATGTTTGGAAGGATAAACAATGAACGTGAAATGCCCGAACTGTGGGGCGGTGCATAGCCTAGACAGCCTAATCAATGACGCAGAGGCTTCGGCGGTGTTGAGGACTGTTTTGGAGATGGATGCTGAATTGGGCAAGGCGGCAATACGGTATATCGGTTTATTCCGCCCTGCCAAGTCCCAGCTCTCTTGGGCGCGTACCGCGAAACTGCTGAGTGAGTTGCTGCCGATGATTAAGGCGCAGGAGGCAGCGCGTGACGGGGTTTGTTTTCCTGCCCCTACCGAGGCTTGGA